>CAVGPK010000018.1:20648-30258 GCA_963631155.1 bacterium
ATCATATTTCAAGAAGAATAAACCAATAAAAGATATAGCGATTAAAATATATAGAAAAATTTTTCTTTTTGTAAAAATAAATTTCAATTCATTTTTTATCATTTTTTTACCCTTTATACAATTCTTTATAATAGGATTCTAAATCTTGATGAACTTCAGAAATAGAATAAACTAAAATATCATTATGAACTAATTCTTCTATACCTTTTGAAAATTCTTCTTTATTCTTACATGTCCATCTGATTTTTGTCTTATCAAAAATGACATCGTTCAACAAATTAGAAGTAAGAATATTATTTGATGTTTCTAATTCGTAAACAAAGTGATTTTTCTTTATATCCTTCATATTTTCTTCTTTTATTTTTAATCCTTTTTTAATAAAGACAACACGATCTGCAAGTTTATCGAGTTCATTTAATTGATGCGAAGACAACAATATACTTGTACCTTCATTTTTAATATTTAATAATTGATTTCTTAAATCAAAAATAGCTTGTGGATCTAGACCATTCGTGGGCTCATCAATAATTAATAATTTTGGATTCGACATCATTGCCAAAGCTAAAACAATTCTTTGTTTCATTCCCATAGAATAGTTTTTTACTTCGCGATTCAAGTCATTTTTTAAACCACTAAACACTTCCATTTCCTTTATTCGATTCTTATCAAGTTTCTTCCAATTTGCGATCAATTTAAAATGTTCATGGCCTGAAAGTTCTGGATATAAGGAAGGATATTCGATGCTCATTCCCACGTTTTTTAATGCGGATGCAGGATTTTCATTTAAATCATATTCACATATTTTTACAGTACCCGAACTCATATGATAAAGTCCTGTTATACATTTCATTAAAGTCGATTTACCTGCACCATTAGGTCCAACTAAACCTACGATTTCGTTTTCATCAATTGAAAAAGAAATATGATCTATTATTGTTCTCTTTTTTATCTTTTTTGATACATTTTCTATTTCTAATATTTTCATAATTCCCTCATACAAGTTAAGGGATAACAAATGTTATCCCATTGATACTTTATTTCCGCTAGGTGTTACACAAACTACAAAGCCTAGACATGAAGCGTTTTTTGTGCAATTCGTTACTGTACCTGAATTTTTATTACAGCTACAATTTCCACATGGCATAATCATGCTTGCTGGTTTTACTAAATACTCCATATTAGCACTCCTCCTTCCTTTATTTATTCATCAAGTGGTAGTATGCCTTAATGTTTTGATGAATTTGAGAAATGATATCCTTACAATCTGGTTTATACTCATCGCGAATAATTCTATTGGGACATCCTCCACCCATACAGACTGGCAAGATTTCACATTGCGCGCACTTTTCATTTTTCGAAGGATCAAACAGTAGATAATCGTAATAAAATGCAGGTTTACCATTCGATTCTAAATCATGAATATTACCTATACACAATTCTTTATTTCCCATTTCCTCCCAACATTTATATAAACTACCATCTGAATCAATCACAAAACCATTTAATGAATCACATACACAATGTGCTCCTATAGTCTCAGGATACAATTGTTTACCATCTTCTTGTTTATCTTTCTCAATTTGATTAAATTCTTCAGGTGTAAATGTATATTGATGGTTGGTATCACATTTGTCATATACACTTGCCACATAAAAATAAACATATTGACTAAGAGGTTTTTCTTTCATTCTATTTTTTAACGTTTCAAATCCTTTAATATTATTTTTATCCAAGTTCATTCGAACAGATATGAGAGGGAAATTATCTGTTTGGCTTATTTCTTGAAAGCTCAACAAATTATTCATTATTTTATCAAATGTTGGTTTCTTTCCCACAAGATATCTTCGTTGATCATGGTATTCTTTTGGCCCATCAATAGTAATTTGGATATGTTTTATTTTCACATCTATCAACTTTTTTAATGTCTGTAAATCCAATAAATATCCATTCGTAATATGCTTGAAAAATACCGAACATTATTTTTCTTACACAATCGAAGCATTTGCTTGCTAAGACTTAAAATACGTTCCAATTCTAATAATGGTTCTCCTCCATACCAAGTGATATTTAATGAGTCCAAATGGCCAATTTGAGATTCTATAAAATTTAGAATATCTACCTGCGTCTCATCCTTCATTTTTTCTTGGCCTTAATACATTTCTCTCATAACAATATGGACATCTAAAATTACAATCAGAAGTAGGAGCAATCGTTAAATTCATTATATTTGATGAAAATCTTGAGGAATACACTTGATATCGAATCATATCAAGCTCATTAGCATCCTCTTCGATAATGTATCCACCATATTTTAATGATTGTTTCAGTGTATCTTCAATTTCATTTTGATTATCAAGCACATAATTTTCATAATTCTTAAAATCAATCTCATCCATTCTAACTAAAGCATTCGTTCTTGCGTTGTACATTATAATTTTGTTTCCATCTTTAAAATGATAATTATATTTTGATTTCCTCATGAATTTCTCCTCTTACGATTTCAATTATGATCTATTTAAAATGATTGTAAATGAGGCCATGTTTGCTAACTGTATTTACTCAATCAAAAAAATAATTATCTTTTATAATTTTTGCTTAGATGTTAAGATTTTATATACGAGGTAAAATTATGCCATATAAAAACAAAACACCCTTAGCGAAAGTTGAAAGCACTAATATTATTGGTGCGTATTTTAGAAATCAAAGAATATCTGATGGTATATCTCTGGTTTTTGTTGCCGATTCAATTCCAATGAATAAAGGATATCTCAGTGATTTAGAAAATGGTAAACGCCCCTTTTCACAAGGCCTCATCAATCAATTAAATGAATTTTATGATACCTCCTTTGTAAAATCGGAAGAATATTACAATGATCTTCAAAATTTACTGTACGACGCCTTCAATAACCTATTTAATATCAATGAAACTAAAGAAAAAGAAATACTAAATTCTATTGTTAATCATAAACAAGAATATGAACATTCCAATGCCTTTTTTATTTACCAAATCATTAAATTATTTTATTATATTCGAGTTGAAATGAATGAAGATGAATTTAATATTTCAAAAAAAATGCTTGAAGAAAATTTAGATGCGATAGAAAAGAAGGATATAGCTATTTTTTATTGCTTATTGGCAATCTTTTATAAAAGAAAAACATCTACAAATAATATTGCTGAATCGTATTTAAACAAAGCCATTTCAATCGTGTCAAATCAATCCAAAATATATGCTGTATGCATTTTCGAAATGATCACAATCTATTCAAAAACAAACCGAGTTGCATTAGCATACGGTTATTGCGAACAAGCAAAATTTTTATTCAGCTATTTTAATAATTATACAGTTCTTTTTTTTATTGACCTATACCAATATAATTGTATGAGTTTACTAGGTCTTTATGAAAACGCAAAAAACAATTTAATCAAACTATTAAACAACATTACCCCCGTAAACGAAAAATATATATCTATGATATACCATAATCTTGCGTGGAATAGCCTTTTGGAAGGTGATTATGAATATTGCATACAAATGTCAAACAAAGCCATTGAACAAGGAAATAAATCAGATGATCTTTTCTATTTTATCCCCTATTCGTATTATAAATTAAATCAACCACAAATCGCTTTGCACTCTATTAAAGACAACGTTAATAGTATTAGTAACCTGTACAAGCCACTATTAATCGCTATCGAAGCTAAAATCAAAAATAATAATAAACAATTTGAAAATTCTATTTTTACATTTTATAAAACTTTACTTGTAGAAAATGAATACGAAGATATTATAGTTCCTCTTGAAATAATGATTGATTACTTTAAAGAAACAGACCAAAAAGATAAATTAATCATAACTTATGTTGATTATAAAAAGTACACGGAAAATAAACTAAATATAAGTTCCTCTCAAATACTCAAAACACAAAAAATAAGCAGAACTTAATCCTGCTTATTTATTTTTTATACTCCGTATAATCCGTTATACCCTTACCTGTATTTGGATGATTCTTAGAATAGATTTGATCCACTGTATAAATGCTTAATAATACAGTCGCTATACAAATCAATGGTTTCTTATTTCTTTTACGTAACGCATTATCAATTAATGGTGCCAACAAATAAACAATCGCAAGACCACCTAAGCCAAACACAAATAAACCTTCCGCGCAAATACGTCCATTTAAATTTAAGAAATAGCCACTATAATCCCACCATCTTCTTCCTTGGGCTATTTGTAAATAGTATGATGTAAAATATTCTACAAAACCACAAAGAACAACGGCACAAACAAATTGAACAGCTGCATTCTCTCTAAATCTTTTTAAAACAATTAAAATCAAGACTCCACCAAAACCATAGATAGGTAACCAAGGACCATGTAAGACTCCACGATTCACAAAAATACCATCCGAAATCAGATGTAGACTTACTTCCCAAAGCCATCCTACAAAAGAAAAGATAAAGAACATTAAAATCAAATTCACCAAAGGATAGCTTCTTGAAACATATAAATCACTCTTACTTGATAGCTTAGATACCATTTTTTCAGGAAATAATCTTGCCGGATATTGTTTTCCTTTTAAAATCATCTCATTCTTTTTCGCATCAGCCATTCGTGCTTGTTGTTTTTCATAAGCTACAATCTTTTCATCCGGATACACCATAATACCAAACCAATTCGATAAAAAGCCAAAGAATCCAGAAGGCTTCTCTAATAATGTTTCATCAAATACTTTAATATCCCCATATGTATTCTTTAAAAGTTCAGAATCTGGAACCTCATAAAGATATGCATCATTTAATACATCTATATTTTCAATCTGATTTTTCTTTACCTCACTACGAACATACACATAATATTCCGCAAAGAAACAAGCTTTATATGGATTGGAAAAACAAATACCACTCAATCCCATTGTGAATACGTCTAATATTGACCATCCAACAAAAGATAAAGAACACACAAAAGCCTCCCACTTATGTCCATTCATCATCTTTCTAGATAATGTGATTGCGGTATTCGCTTTAATACTTGGATTTTCCGCCAAAATATAAGGAACCAACAAATAAGAATATGTTTTTATAAAGCCACCTACAATTGTGAAAGACCATAAAAAATAATAGAAACACTTCACAAACATAACCCAAGCCATATTGATCCATTTCCCCGTTCGAAGTGGAAATAAAACTCTTTGAAGTCCTACCTTCTCATAAGTGCGTGTTTCTAGTATCATTCTACGCACAACGATTTTAGCTGTCTCCTTTAAGAATAACCAAACAAAAATATACCCTATAAAAGCACCTAAAATAAGAAGTGCTAACGTGATATTTTTAGAAGTCACAACCGATAAAATCGTATCAAAAAGAACAACAAGAATATTTCCAGATGCGACAGAATTCACAACACTCGATAAAATCCCCCTACTCCGACCTAAAACCGGATTGGTATCCTCTTCCTTAATATCTTTCATATTCTGCTGTACATAATCTTTCGCTTCGTCTTCTCCCTCAAAAGTAATGGTCGACAACGTTTCAGTAACAGGCTGTTGATAGTGTTGGGCCGAAAAACTAAAATTATATTCAATTCCTGTAAAGCCTAGAAACATACATAAGAATAAAATAAGAATGTAATGTTTTTTTAAATTACTTTTTGCGATTTTCTTTAAATTTTTACGATTCATAACCCATTCTCCCTGTTTTTATTTTATAATAAGAAGTAGGAAATAAAAAGGAGTACCATTTATGAATCTAAAAGATCGGATGATTTTAGAAGATTATCGCAAAAACAAACAAGATTTCGTTGAAATGGGAGACATTGTCAATAATAAGCTTCATGAAATCGTCGAAAGATGTAACGTTAAAGCTTTTGCGATTGAACACCGCGTTAAAAAAGAAGAAAGTCTCATCGGTAAACTTCACCGAAGTGAAGGTTACTACAATCAATTCAGCGATTTAATGGATATTTTAGGTGCAAGAATCATTTGTTCATTTAGCGATGAAGTCGATATTCTTGGAAAAGAAATCGAAAAAGAATTTTTCATTGATACAATAAATTCATCCGACAAAAGAGCCCTCATCAAAGCGGATTCCTTTGGATACCTTTCCTTACACTACATTTGCTCACTAAAAGAAAGTGATGAATATGATTCTAGATTGTGTAAATGGAGATTTGAAATTCAAATCCGAACAGCCCTCCAACATGTATGGAGCGATATTGAACATGATATGGGATATAAAAGTGAATTTGGCGTACCTAGAGGTGTTGTAAGAGGATTTTCCAGAGTTGCCGGACTTCTTGAGATTGCCGACGATGAATTTGTCCGCATTCGAGACACCATGAAAAACTATACCGAAAATATCCGTCAACGTATCATCAACAATACAGCCGATGACATAGTCATTGATTCCATTTCATTAGCGGAATATATGAAGAGAAATTTAAAAATGCAAGAATTCTTACATGAACTTGCTTCCTTCTCAGATGCACAAATTGATGAAATCAGTCCTGAAAATTATATTGAGCAATTAGAATGGTTCCACATCACAACCATTGGTCAACTGCAAGACTTACTAAAGACCTACAAACAAAGTGCTTTAGATATGGCAAAAAATGCACTCACTAACAGTGACTTGGATATCATTTCATCCAATGCCGCCCTACTCTATTTATGTAGAGCTAAGCTTGTCCATGAATATAGCCAAGAACAAGCCTTACAATTCTTAATGATCAATTCAAAAGATGAGAAACGAGCACAACGATTAGTCAATTATATTTATCGATATAAAGATAAAATTTAAATGTTTATACAAGGAGGATATGAAAATGAGTTTAAACATTGATGTAAACACGAACAACGAAAGCGCAACATTTGTATTAAGTGGAAAACTAGATACAACGACTGCACCAAATTTAGATACTGCCATCGAAGAAAAAATCAGCGGACTAAAAGAAATCACATTTGACTGTAAAGATTTAGAATATGTTTCCAGCGCTGGACTTCGTGTCATTTTAAAAACACAAAAAACAATGAATCAACAAGGAAGTATGAAATTGACAAACGTAAGCGACACAATTATGGAAATCTTTGACATCACTGGATTTGTCGATTTCTTAAACATCGAATAGTATGGTCAACTTAATTCTTATTGCCTGCGTATGTCCCATTCTATCTGGATACATTGTAAATTCAAAAATTATCAATAAATTGTCTTACACAAAAAAACAAATCGTTATTGGTCTTATTTTTGGAATCTATTGTATTCTATCCACTCAATTTGGTATTACCATTGAAGACGGAGCCATTATTAACGTTCGTGATGCAGGGCCATTATGTGCAGGTTTAATATTTGGTATGCCCGCTGGCATTATTTCTGGAGCCATTGGAGGAATTTATCGATGGCTTTGTGTTTATTGGGGTGCAGCAATGTATACTCGTGTCGCTTGCTCTATCGCCACAATTGCCGCTGGACTCTTTGCCGGACTTATGCGTATACGCTTGTTTGATGATAAAAAACCAAGTATCGCCTATGGTTTTGCGATTGGTATCACGATGGAAGTTTTACACATGTTACTTGTGTTGCTTACAAATATTTATGATTTGTCTCAAGCTTTTGTATATGTACAAAAATGTGCTGATGTGATGATTATTTTAACAGGAGCAAGCGTAAGCTTATCTATATTATCTACTGGATACGTAAAAAGAGATGAACCAATTCGCATTCGTCCACCTTATTTAATTCACGATATTGGATTTAGTTTATTTTGTTGCATATTAGTTGCCTTTTTTTGTACAAGTAATTTCTCCTATCATATTCAAAGTGAGCTAGCGATTAGTGAGGCATCACGTCTAATTCGTTTAAACATTCAAGATGTAAGTCAAGAAATTAAAACCATTGGCATTGAAGAGACGATAAACCTATCCGAACAATGGCGTATTGGTCATACAGGAAGTATTTTTATTTTAGATAAAGAGAACAACCTTGTCACAAAAGAAGAAATCACAAATGCGACAAGTATTTTAGATAAAAACCCTGAAATCGATTCTAATCAATTATATCGTGCCACTTTAAACGGTATCGATTCTTATTATCTATATGAAACCTATAAAGGATACACAATTGTTGGTTATATGCCTGTTACAGAAGCAACCTATTCAAGAGATGTTACATTATATTTAACGATCTTTATGGAAGTATTGGTTTATAGCGCTTTATATATCTTACTTTATCAATTAATTAAAAAACGTGTCATTTTTAACTTAAAAAAGGTAAACCAGGGATTAACTGAAATCACAGCTGGTAATTTGGACACAAAAATCAATGTACATACACACCAGGAATTTGTAAAACTATCCAACGATATTAATTCTACAGTAGATACATTGAAAGATTATATCAAGAATGTAGAAAATCGAATGAATAAGGAACTGGAATTTGCCCGACAAATTCAACATTCGACTCTTCCTAATATTTTTCCACCATTTCCAAACTATAAAAACTTTGATCTTTACGCCAGCATGAATGCGGCAAAAGAAGTAGGTGGAGATTTCTATGATTTCTACATGTTAGATACAGAAACTTTAATTGTATTAATGGCAGACGTAAGTGGAAAAGGGATTCCTGCAGCCATGTTTATGATGCAGACAAAGAGCTTAATTAAAAGTCTGGTCGAAAGCGGACGTAGTGTGGAGGCAGCCTTTACCATTGCGAATGCAGAATTGTGTAAGCATAATGAAGCCGATATGTTTGTGACGGCATGGATGGCAAAAATCAATTTATTCACTGGCTTAGTTGAATATGTGAATGCTGGACATAATCCTCCACTCATCAAACATGGCAACAATAGTTATGAATATTTAAGAGAGCGTCCTAACTTCGTTTTAGCAGGTATGGATACCATTCGATATAAGAAACATGAATTCTATTTGAATCCAGGAGATACCTTATATCTTTATACTGACGGGGTAACGGAGGCTATGAATAAGAGTGAAAACCTTTATACTGAAGAACGCTTATTAAATACTTTAAATTCTATCAAGAACGAAAGTCCTACTCAAATTTGTGAAGATGTATTAGAAGATGTTCATAATTTTGCCGATGGTGCCCCACAAGCCGATGATATCACAATGCTTTGTGTACAAATCTATGCTTTACAGGGAATCAATGAAATTATTACGGTTCCAACTTTAGAAAGCACAACATTAGTGAATGAATTCTTAGAAAACAATCTCAATAAATATGAAGTGAATCCAAAAACAATCAGTCATATACTCATTGTCATGGATGAGGTTTATTCAAATATTGTCAATTATTCACAGGCAACAAGGGCAATCACAAATTTAAAAATCACAAATGACTTTGTATTCTTACAATTTAAAGATAATGGTATTCCATATAATCCTTTGACAAACAAAACGCCAGACCTTACTTTATCGGCTGAAGATCGTCAAATTGGTGGATTAGGAATCTTTATGGCGAAAAAGTTATCAAGTTCCATGTCTTATAAGTATGAAGATGAATTCAATACTTTATTATTTAGATTTGACCTAAACTAAGAACTTCAAATTGAAGTTCTTTTCTTTTTCCTTTAAAATAAACTTATGAAAAC
>CAVGPK010000019.1:0-29618 GCA_963631155.1 bacterium
ATGAGTCACTTTCTTTTTTTTGAACTCTGTTGCATTTAGATTGTAAATTCGGGATATTAAAAAATTGTTTTTGGTAATCATGGTCAAGTGCTTACTTATACACTAATATTGCATCTACTTAAAAATAATTCTTTTGTGTGGAAATTTTTGCGCGATTCAATCTAGCAAAAGCGTTCGTGGAGGTTGCCGTAATTGTTGATATACTATAGATAGCAAAAACAAAAAAGAAAGGCAGGTGATAGAAGATGCTTGATCCAAAACTAAAACAAGTCCTGGAAATTTTAGAAAGCTCAGAAGATGAATATCTTTCTTCTGCATATCTTGCACAGACCTGTAAAATAAGCAACCGGACCGTTCAAACACGTATCAAGGAATTACGAACTGTTTTAAGTCGGTGTGGTGTAATTATTGAGGCAAAGCAACATTCTGGATATCGGTTACATTTTCAAAATCGCGTTCAGTATGAACAGTGGAAAGAAGCTGAGCTGACAAATGCAAAATTTTTGCTACCTAATTCAAAACAAGAACGATTTCAGTATCTCATAAAAAGATTTCTAACAAAGAATGAATTTTGTAAGTTGGAAAATTTAAGTGAAGAACTTTGTATTTCCAGTAAAACACTTTCCAATGAGCTAAAACAACTTGAATGTGTCTTAAATCGCTATGACCTTAAGTTGGAACGAAAGCCCTATTATGGTGTTCGGCTTAAAGGTAGCGAATTCGGTATGCGAAAGTGCTGCATGGATTATTTGCTCGGAGATAGTTCATCAAAAGAAGATATACAGGATGTCTCACAAAAAATTGGAAAAGTTTTACTGCAAGTAATGCTTCAAAATCAAGTTAAATTTTCTGAAGCGGCATTTCAAAATATTGTTGCTTATTTGACAGTTGTTTATTTCAGAAATCAAGATAAGCATTTTGCCGATGCAGAAATCACCCAAATACAAAAGGTTCAAGCACTTACAGAATATCGTATTGCGAAGGAATTGGTTCAAAAACTGAATGATTCGGGGATGAATTTTGCGAGTTGTCCCGCAGAATTGTTGTATATTACTGTTTTCATCGCAGGTCATCGAATTGCCAACGAAGAATACTATACAGCAAACAATACATCTATATCGTATACCGTCAATCAATTGATTGGAATGATACTTGATTGTATGCAACGCGTTTACAATTTGGATTTTCATGATAATCTAAACATTCGTATCTCGCTTTACAATCATATTGCACCTTTTCATATCCGGATGCTATATCACATCCCTTTGCGAAATCCTATTCTAAATGAAATTAAGCAAAACTATCCTTATGCCTATACTATGGCACAAAGATGTATGGCGGATTTTTCAGAATTTTATGGTTATGAAGTTTCTGAAGATGAAATCGGATACTTTGCGGTTATTTTTGAAATGAGTATCGAAAGTCAGAAACGTTCTTGCGAAAAGCATAATGTACTTCTAGTCTGCATGACAGGTAAATCTAGTAGCCAATTTTTATCATTTAGGTTCCGTAGTGAATTTGGATCTTATATTGATCGTCTTGAAATTTGTAGCCTGTATGAGTTTGAACATTACGATTTACGTGGACATCAAATTGACTGCATTTTTACGACAGTTCCACTACAAACTCCACTAGGCATTCCAACTTATGAAATTAGTAGTTTTCTAGATTCTAATGATGTTTCTCAGGTGCGGAAAAAATTGGAACTTGGAGATTCTGATTTTCTTCGACAATATTATAGAAAAGAATTGTTTTTTACTCATTTGCAAGGGCAAACATGGGAAGAAGTTATTTGCGAACTTTGTCATCGTATGGCACAAGTTTATCCTATTCCTGAACACGAATTTACCCAGTCTGTTTTGAAAAGAGAACATCTGGCAAGTACAGATTTTGGCAATGAAGTTGCGATTCCTCACTCGGAAGACTGTTTTGTAAAGGAAAACGTTGTTTGTGTTGGTATTTTAAACAAACCAATTCATTGGGTGCGTAATACTGTGCAACTTGTGATTCTTGCAGCTATCTATGATTCCACATCATTAGAAACGCAGCGATTTTATCAAGTTACAAATGAGCTTCTTGCTGACCGAGTAAAAGTACAGCAGGTAATTGCTGATCAAAATTATGATGATTTTATTACGTTATTTCAAAAGTAGGAGGAAAAAATAATGGCACTACCAAAAGATTTTCTATGGGGTGGGGCAGTTGCCGCCAACCAGTGTGAAGGCGCTTATCGTGAAGGTGGTAAGGGTTTGAGCGTGGCAGATGTAATGACGTCTGGAAGTCTCCATCACAAACGTGAGATTACAGATGGCATTGTGGAGGGTAAATATTACCCAAATCATGAAGGCATTGGTTTTTATTATCATTATAAAGAAGATGTCAAACTCTTTGCAGAAATGGGTTTTAAGTGTTTTCGTACTTCAATTGCCTGGAGCCGCATCTTCCCACAGGGAGATGAGACTGAACCAAATAAAGAGGGGTTAGCTTTCTATCACAGACTTTTTGATGAATGTCTGAAGTATGGCATTGAGCCGGTTGTAACCATTTCGCACTACGAAATGCCTTATGGTTTAGTAAAAAAGTATGGGGCATGGCGTAACCGTCGTCTCATTGATTTTTATGAAAACTTCTGTCGTGTTATTTTTAGTGAGTTTAAAGGAAAAGTTCATTATTGGATGACATTCAACGAAATTAATGCAATCGAGTTTGGACCATGGAATCCGGCAGGACTTCTCATTCGTCCGGATGAAAATCGTACACAAGTTATTTATCAGGCTGCACATCATCAGTTTGTTGCGAGTGCAAAAGCTGTTTTACTAGGACACAAAATCGATCCGGAAAACAAAATCGGATGTATGACCTTGTTTGGTATCGTTTATCCTGAAACTTGCAATCCACTTGATGCCAAGGCAGCAGACGATATGATGAATACTATGTTAGCGTTTGCGGATGTACAATCACGAGGCGTTTATCCTGCTAGTCTGTTAAATAAATTAGCTCGTGAAGGAATTACACTTCAAATGCAGCCGCATGATGCAGAACTTCTGAAAAAGGGTACAGTAGATTATATTGGATTTAGCTATTACATGAGTATGGTGCAAACAGGAACACCTAAAACAGGCGAAAAAGCTAGAGGAAATGTGGTCGCAGGTATTGTAAATCCATATCTTCCTTCTAGTGAATGGGGTTGGCAAATTGATCCGTTGGGTTTGCGTTTGACTATGCGTATTCTATATGAACGCTATCAGAAACCATTGTTTATTGTAGAAAATGGCTTGGGCGCAGATGATACGGTAGAAGCCGATGGTTCGATTAATGATAGTTATCGCATCGATTATATGCGAGAGCATATCAAAGCTTTTAAAGCTGCTGTTGAAGAAGATGGTATTCCATTAATTGGGTATACTTCTTGGGGTTGCATTGATTTAGTGAGTGCTGGAACTGGCGAAATGAAAAAACGTTATGGAATGATTTACGTAGATCGTGATGATGCCGGTAATGGTACGCTAAAACGCACGCCAAAAGATTCGTTCTATTGGTATCAAAAAGTAATTGCTACAAATGGTGAAGACTTAACTTAAAAAGGGAGAGGATATTATTATGGCAGAAATGACTGAAAAGGAAGAAAAACAAGTTTTAGAGCTTATCACTTCCGCAGGCGGCGCCAAGAGTACTTTTATGGAAGCTCTTTATAAAGCTAAAGATGGTGAATATGAGGAATCTGAAAAGTTACTTGAGCAGGGCAACGAATATTTTTTACAAGGACATCAAGCACATGCTGCAATGCTGGCAAGCGAGAGTAATGGAGTGGAAATGAGTGTTCGTCTGATTCTTGCACATGCAGAAGATCAGCTTATGAGTGCTGAGTTGATCAAAACGATGGTTGAAGAACTGATTGAACTGTACAAGATGAAGGATGTTTTGGAAAAGAAGGTTGCTGCTTTGGAGGCAGCACTTACATATGGAGGAAAATGAGTATGAAGAAAATTATTTTGATGTGCAATGGTGGTATGTCAACTAGCATGATGGTTACTAAGATGAAAGAAGCAGCATCTAAGGCCAACTATGATTGTATGATTGCTGCTTATGCACTTGCTGCAGCTAAAGAAGTGGCTGCGGATGCAGATTGTATCCTAGTTGGACCTCAGGTCAAGTTCAAAATGGCACAAGTACAAAAAGATTGTCCTGGTGTTCCTGTTGCGGCAATTGAAATGAGTGACTACGGTACGATGAATGGTGAGTCTGTTTTGAAAATGGCTCGTAAGTTGATGAAGGAGGAGATTTAATTTATGGCAGAGAAAAAAAGTTTTATTAATCAGTTGATAGTTCTTGGTGACAAGGTTAGTTCGAATCTTTATTTACAAGCTATTTCTCAGGGACTTATGCCAATACTTCCGGTTATTATTATCGGTGCATTTGCTAGTTTGTTTAGTGGTTTACCTATTCCAGCATGGCAAAGCTTTATTTCTACAACTGGTATTAATGCACTGTTGAGTATGGTTGTTAGCGCAACTACAAATATGCTAGGGCTTTGGTTCACTTACGGCATCGCAAAATGTTTAGCGGAAAAACTGGAAGTTCATAGTAAAGTTGTTCCTGTTCTTGCAATGATTGTTTATTTGAGCCTTTTACCTGCTACATCTATGAAAGATGGTACAGCAGTTCTTTCTTATGATTATCTTGGAACGAAGGGTATGATTGTTGGTATTCTGTTAGCCTTTTTGACTGTTAAACTTTACAAGTTTATCATTGACAAAAATATTACAATCAAAATGCCTGAAGGCACTCCGGATTATGTTTCAAATTCATTTGTATCTCTGATCCCTGGTTTTGTTATTATCATTGTTGCAATGGTTATCCGTGCAATCTTTACGGCAACACCGTTTGGTTCTGCATTTGACTGTTTATATACGATCCTTCAGATTCCTTTGACAGCTTTGATTGGCGGAAGCATTATATCTAATTGCATTATTCAAGTGATTATTCAATTTTTATGGGTTCTTGGTATTCATCCTGGGTTTGTTTCTGGAATGACTGGTCCAATTCTATTTGGATTGGATGGTATGAATCAAGCCGCTTATGCTGCGGGGCAAAGTGTTCCCAATATCATTGGTATGGCTTTTTCTTATAGTACTACAATCGCTACAGTGTATCCAGCAATTGCCGTTTCAATTTTCCTTTTCACAAAATCTTCTCGATTGAAGACTGTCAGCAAGATTTCCATAGCACCGGCTTTGTTTGGTATTTCTGAACCTTTGATTTTCGGTATCCCTATTGTCTTAAATCCTGTCATTGCAATTCCTTGGATTATTGCACCAGCTTTGAACTTTGTGATTGCTTATGGTTTGACTTCTATGGGAATTGTTGCTCGATTTGCAGGTGTTACGGTATTTAACTTCCCTATGATTTTTACGGGTCTGATGAATGGTAGTTTCTCTATTGTGATTATGGAGATTGGCTTGTTTGTATTGGATATTCTGCTATTCATGCCTTTTATTAAAGCAATCGATAAAAAATGCATTGAAGAAGAAAAGAATGTGGTGGAATAAATGTATTCAAAACTTTAAATAGTTATGCGGCTATACAGTATCCTTTGTGGGGCTGCATAGCTGTTTTTTGAAATGAGGATTAATAAAATGGATTATAAATTTTTAATTGGCGCAGCCAGTGCCGGACATCAAGTAGAGGGAAATAATATAAACAGTGATACGTGGGCACAGGAGTACATGGAAACGGGCGGTTATAAAGAGAAATCTCTAAATGCCGCTGATCATTACCATACCTATCGAGAAGATATTCGAAAAATGGCTGAAGCCGGTCTAAATGCGTATCGTTTTTCGTTTGAATGGGCCCGTATCGAACCAAAAGAGGGTCGTTTTGATGAAAATGAGATGAATCATTATTTGGATATGGTTCATGCTTGTCATGAAAATAATATTGAGCCGGTTGTAACATTGTTACATTTCACTTGTCCTAAGTGGCTTATTACAAGAGGTGGATGGGAATCGGATTCTACTCCGGATTATTTTGAACGCTATGTTCGCTATGTATGTAATCATCTGAAAGGCGAAAATTTGCACTATATCGTTACAATCAATGAAGCCAATATGGGTACATTGATTGCTGGTTATCTAGAAAAGATTCAGAAGCATACAGATGGTGCTGGTCTGCAAATTGGTATGGATTTGGAGAAAATGGCTTTACAGCAAAAAAAGGCTGAGGAAGAAAATTTGAAAGTATTCGGTGTAAAACAGGCGGCCGTATTCACGTCACCGCGAAGTAAGCATGGCGATGAAATTGTGCAGCAAGCACATAAACAGGCAGTGCAAGCTATTCATGAATTATTACCGGGTGTGAAGGCAGGTCTTTCTCTTAGCGTCCGCGATTTGCAGCCATTACCGGGTGGCGAAAAAAATGCTGCAAAAGATTGGGAAAAAGATTTTCTGCATTATTTGCCTGCTATTCAAAATGATGATTTTTTTGGCGTACAAACTTACACACGTGCATTTTTTGATGCAAATGGAGAATGTGATCCAGCACAGGATGCCGAATTGACACAGATGGGATATGAATACTATCCAGAATGTGTGGAACATGTTATTCGTAAAGTGAACGAAAGTTTTTTTGGCGAATTGCTTATCACTGAGAATGGTATAGCCACAGATGATGATGCTCGTCGATGTGATTATATCCGTACTGCTGTAGAAGGTTCTTTACGCTGTAAAGCAGAGGGCATTCCTGTTGTAGGGTATTTATATTGGTCAATGATTGATAACTATGAATGGCAATCTGGCTATGGTATGAAGTTTGGTTTAATGGCACTGAATCGTGAAACGCAGGAACATAAACCAAAAGCAAGCCTTAATGTTTTGGGTAGTTATATGAAGAAGTGAGTTTAAATAGGAGATTTTATATATGAATTCAAGAATTTTAATTCGTGCTGATGATGTTGGATATTCTCGTGCTGTTAATTATGGCATTGCAGATTCAGTGTGGAATGGCATAGTTCGCTCTGTTGGAATTATGCCTAACATGGAGTATGTGAAACATGGTGTAAATCTTCTTAAGGGTTCTAATGTTTGTTGTGGTCAACATACAAATTTATGCTTAGGAAAACCATGCACTGATCCTGATAAAATTCGAAGTCTTTTGGATGAAAATGGGAATTTCAAAAGCAGTAAAATGTACCGTGAAGCATGGAAAAATCATACAGAATTCACTGTTTTTGAAGAGGTTGTTATTGAAGTTGAAGCACAGTATCACCGTTACATGGAATTGATGGGTGAGAAACCACATTATTTTGAAGCACATGCTATCATGAGTAATCATTTGACAAGGGCTCTTGAAATTGTTGCTCAAAAGTACGATTTGCCTTTATTAACTATGAATGAAAAACGACAGGCTGTATTTAAAAATACGACTATGCAAGTTAGTATGGATAGTATGGAGCCAAATTACAATCCTTTTGAAAGCTTAAAAAGAGCGATTCAACAAAATGATTGTATAACTATGTTTGTATGTCATCCGGGTTATGTTGATGATTTTCTTCTTTCCTCTAGCAGTCTAGTTAAGCCACGAATTCAAGAAGTTGCTATGCTTACTGCATCTGAAACAAAACAGTGGCTTAATTCGCATCATGTTAATGTTGTAACTTATGATGAGTTAGATTAAGTTGCCTTCTAAGTGTTTTGGATAATTGAGGAGTGACAAATTTATAAAGGCGTCGAGAAATCGACGCCTTGTTCGTTAGAAATTCATTACTAGTTTAATCATTTTTTAATTGAATGCTTTTTTTGCTTCTTTCATAAAATCCTGGATAAGACTGGGATTTATGTTTGGATGATGGTATAGTCCATAAGATATTTTTGGTATATCGTCTAAAATATGCTTGTGGATGGAAATGCAGTCAGGTACTAATATTTCTGGCATAATGGCGATTCCCATTCCACTTAAGGCAAGTAATAAAGCTTCACTTGGATAATCACAATAATATATTTCATTGGATGATTTTTTGATAAAGCTCTTATTAAAAGGAATGGATTCTGAAATATTAACAGGATGAAATAGGATGATGGGATAGTTTACTAAATCTTCTTTTTTATCGATATGAAAGGATTCATTATATATGCAGACGACATTTACTTTTGTGATTTCCTTATAGATGCAATTTTTTTCTTGTTCTTTTGGTATTTTAGCAGTTAGGACAAGATCTAATAGACCATCTTCAATTTTCTTTAAAGCATGAGGGATAGGAATTGTTAATAGGGTAGGATGCAGATGGGGGTAGGTTTTCTTTAATTCTTTTAGGGTAGGTAAAAGAATATTTATATGGGATAAGCCTGCGCATGCGATAGAGAGTGTTTGTATTTCTTCTTTCTTTTTTTGATTGAATTTTTGAACAGCGTGATTTGAGATGGAAACAATATTTTTCGCATCTGTGATAAAGAATTTTCCATCTTCACTTAATTCAACGTGATGTTTGGATCGGTTAAAAAGTTTTGTGTCGAGTTCTTTTTCTAAGGATTGAATTTGGCGTGTAATAGCTGGCTGACTTGTATACATGAGTTCGGCTGTTTTGGCATAATTTAATGTTTTTGCCAGGGTTAAAAAGCATTCAAGCTGATAGGTGTTCATAATTTCACTTCCTTTATTATATATAATACGATAAGTGTATTAATAATGCACTTTTTTTATTTCATTTTCTTATTTAAATCGTTTATTTTATACATTGATATAAGGAGGTTTTTTAATGAGTGAAAAAGAAACTACAAAGGCTCGTGTTGATGTAAAACATCCCTATTTAGTAATGATGGGTTTATATTTAGGTGCCTTTATTGGAATGTTTAGTGAAACATCTTTAAATATTGCCTTACCTAGTCTTATGGAGGTTTTTGGCGTCGATTCTAGTATTGCGCAATGGTTGGTTGTTGGGTATATGTTGATTATCGCATTGGTTTTACCTTTTGCGTCTTTATTGATGAAACTTTATCCAACTCGTAAACTAACAATGTTTGCCTTAACGGTATTTATGTTGGGGGCTTTGATTAGTAGTTTTGCGCCTAATTTTGCCTTACTTTTAATTGGACGATTGATGCAAGGCGTAGGTACAGGCCTTATTTTACCGATGATGTTTGCGATTGTTTTGGAAGTATTTCCGCCTAATAAGATTGGTCAAGCTATGGGTGTTACGTCTTTAATTGTTATGTTTGCCCCTGCCATTGGCCCAACTCTTTCTGGTATTATTTTGGGCTTTGCGTCTTGGCGAATTCTATTTTTATTGTTCGCATTGATTTTATTTATTGCCCTATTATTTACGTATAAGTATGCGATCAATCCGTATACTCTTACAAAAACAAAGGTGGATACTCTTTCTTGTATTAGTTCTTGTCTAGGTTTTGGTGGCATTGTTTTAGGAGCTGGACTCACAAGTATGTATGGATGGCTTTCTTGGCAGGTCTTGTTATCTTTAGTGGTTGGTGTTGTATCGTTGATTGTGTATTGTAAACGTCAATTGAGTATGGAAAATCCTGTTTTGAATTTGCGTGCATTTCAAACGAAAGCTTTCCGTACTGGTACTGTATTGATTATGCTTAATTTTGGTATTACTTTATCGGCTATGTATATCTTGCCTCAATATTTACAAAATGGACTTTCATGTTCGGTTACGATGGCTGGATTATTGATGCTTCCTGGTGGTGTAATTAATGCTTTGTTTAGTTTATCGGCTGGTAAATTTTATGATAAGATGGGTGCTACGTTTTTAAGTAAATTAGGTTTGTTCTTATCTGTAGTGGGTGTGCTTTTATTCTTGCAGACAACGAAAACAAGTTCATTTGCGTATGTCATTATGTGTCATATTATTGTGATGATTGGTGTTCCTTTGGCAATGTCTCCATGTCAATCGTATGGATTAAATTCTTTATCGAGTGATTTGTCTACGGATGGATCGACAATTCAAAATATGATGCAACAGGTGTTTGGTGCGATTAGTACGGCGGTATCTACAAGTTTGTTGGGAATTGGAAAAGCTGCTTATATTGGGAATAATACGCAAGATGCCTTTGTGAATGGTGTTCATTATGCGTTCATGTTTACTTTGGCTATTGCTTTGATTGGTTTTGTTTTCTCGTTTCAAATTAAAGAAAATAAGAAGTAGTGGATTGTGTCAATTTTGACACAATCTTAATTTTGTATATTTTTTAGCAAACCTCTTGCACAAGTGCTAAAAGTGAGTATAATATACTTAGCACAAAGGAAAAAGGAGTGCTAAATGAGGAGGATGAAATAATGTTACAACCTTTACATGATTATGTTTTATTAAAAAAAGAAGAAAAAGAAAAAACAACGGCGAGTGGAATTATTTTGAGTAGTGGAAAAGAAAAATCAAAATTGGCTGTTGTTTCTAGCATTGGAAAAGATGTTAAGAATGCTGGTTATGCTTGTGGAGATAAAGTTTTATATAAAGAATATTCTGGTACAACAATGAAGATTGATGACGAAGAATATATTGTTATTAAGGATGAAGATATCATCGCAGTAAGTAAGTAGGAGGAATGATTTATGGCAAAAGAAGTACGTTTTTCAAAGGATGCTCGTGAAGCAATGCTTCGTGGAGTGAATACATTAGCGAATGCAGTTCGTGTGACTTTGGGTCCTAAAGGACGTAATGTTGTATTGGAAAAGGAATATGGTTCACCACTTATCACAAATGATGGTGTAAGTATTGCCAAAGAAATTGAGTTGGAAGATAAATTCGAAAATATGGGTGCTAAGCTTGTATATGAGGTTGCCAATAAGACAAATGATACAGCTGGTGATGGAACAACAACAGCTACAATTTTAGCGCAGTCAATGATTGAAAATGGTTTACGACAAGTAGATCGTGGAGCTAATCCAGTATTGATGCGTGAAGGTATTGAAAAAGCAGCAAAAGCAGTGAGCGAGTATATTTTAGAGCATTCTAAAAAGGTAGAAAGTTCACAAGATATTGAAAATGTTGCGACAATTTCGAGTGGATCTGAAGAAATTGGTAAAATTATTGCGGAGGCTATGGAAAAAGTTGGTCGTGATGGTGTAATTTCAACGGATGATTCAAATGGTTTTGAAACATTGCTTGAAATTAGCGAAGGTATGCAATATGACAAAGGATATGTTTCTCCATATATGGTAAGTGATCGTGAAAAGATGGAAGCGGTAATGGAAAATGCGTATGTCATGGTTACGGATCAAAAAATTTCTAACGTTCAAGAAATCTTACCAGTATTAGAACAGCTTGTTCAAGCAAATCGTTCTTTATTGATTATTGCAGAGGATTTAGAGAATGAAGTTGTTTCTACTTTAGCTTTAAATAAACTTCGTGGAACATTTAATGTTGTTGCGACAAAAGCTCCTGGATTTGGTGATAACCAAAAAGATATGCTTCAAGATATTGCGATTATGACTGGTGCTACATTCTATTCAAAAGATTTGAATATGGAATTAAAAGATATGCAGTTATCTGATTTAGGTACTGTTAAGAAGATTGTTGTCACAAAAGATAATACAACAATGATTGGTGGTGCTGGAAGTAGTGAAGCTATTCAAAATCGCGTAAGTGAAATTGAAGCGCAAATGGAAAATACAACGAGCGAATACGATAAAAAACGTATGGCTGAACGTTTAGGTAAATTATCTAATGGTGTAGCTGTCATTAAAGTTGGTGCTGCTACAGAGAGTGAATTAAAAGAAAAGAAATTGCGTATTGAAGATGCGTTAAATTCAACAAGAGCTGCCGTGAGTGAAGGTATTGTTGTTGGTGGTGGAGCTTGCTTAGTTAAGGCTTATGTAGCTTTAAAGGATCAAGTGAAATCAGATGTAGTTGATGTTCAAAAAGGTATTAAAGTTGTCTTTGATGCGTTGCTTGCTCCAATTAGTCAGATTGCTGAAAATGCAGGATATAATAGTGAAGAAATTGTTGCTCAACAAAAAACAGCCGAAGAAAATGTTGGTTATGATGCAAAACATGGTGAATGGGTAGATATGTTCAAATCTGGAATTATCGATCCAACTAAGGTTACTCGTAATGCTTTAATGAATGCAGCTAGTATTTCTGCTTTATTCATTACGACAGAAGCTGGTGTTGCCAAAATTGAAAAGGATGAACCAGCTCAAGCTATGCCTCAAGGCGGAATGTATTAATAGATAAAGAGAAGGTAGGAATTGATGTTCCTGCCTTTTTTAGGACAGAAAAAAGATGGTATTGTAATAGATACCATCTTTAATATTCTATAGATTTTCAGGCTTTGTTTGTTTGAATGTTTTCCAAGCTGTTACAGTAGATGCGTTTGTTGTATCAGCACTAGTAGAATAGCTAGAAACAGTGATTGTATATTCGCTTGTTCCTTGAACATAAACAGTGCCATCTGTACCTTTGATAGTAACAGTATTTCCATCGCTATCCTTAATTGTACCTGCATTTGAAAGGTTAGAAAGAGTAGAATCACCAGTTACAACCCAAGTGCTATTCTTATCAATTGTGACATTGGCATATCCATCACCAGAATAAGTTGTATCATTGATAATAGCACCCTTTAACTTACTGCCCTTAGTAATATACATGTTTAGTGTGGAAATATTATCCCAAATAATATCACCTTTCATCGTTTGCTTAATCGCTGTAAATGTACAATTGGCACCATTTGAACCTACTGTACCCCAACCACGTTGATTTGTATTACCTGTACATTTTAAGAAATAGTCGTTTGTATCTGCATATTTGATTTTTACATTTTTTAAAGTAATTGTAGACTCCGTATTTGTTGTATAGAACATACCACCGTTTTTAGCCGTTAATGTACCACCAACCATTTGGAAAGTGGAATTTCCCTCTTCGGAATCACCAGACATACTTTGGTATAAAATAACATTCCAAGTACAATCATTTTGTTCATTATCCGACATATTTCCAGTTAATTTACTGTTAAATAAATAAACCTGATTGTCACCTTCAATACATACTGCTTCCGAATTATTTGCGGTTAAAGTCGCATTCTTTACGGCAATGTTTGCGGTAGAATAAATGGCAGGAGAGCCTGTTCCGTTTGTCGTGAATGTACCTGAATCAACGACAATATTTCCTCCACCACGATCACTACGAATGGCAGCACTGGATTCACCACTTGTTGTGGCGGTTACATTCCATGCGTATAAATTACCGCCACCGGCAACATGAATGCCACCTGCCGTATCCTGGCTAGTAGTGATTTTTGTATTCGCTACATAAGTTGTAGAATTTTCACCATAACTAAAGACTCCGGCACCACCTTTGGCATCTGTAGTAATCTTAGAATTCTTAACATGCATTGTACCATCTGTATTTAATAGGGCAGCACCTACACCATAGAAACTAGAATCATCACTACCACTACTTGTAGAACTTGATTGTGTGATGGTTGATTTTTTAATTGTTGTAGTGGCACCATTTGAATTATGAACGACACTTTCATCCGTTCCAGTAGATTCTAATGTCTCATTTTTAATGGTTGTATCTTCTGTATTGTCTTTTACGGCCGAATAAGAAATATCTTGAGATTGATTTTCGGACATACCTGGCTGTCCTCCACCTGGTCCACCGCCATTTCCACCTGGCATTTCTGGTGGAGTTTCTTGTGCATAGGTTGGAAGGATTGTGGAGAAAATTAGCATTGTATTCATTCCTAAAATAAATAATTTCTTGTTGTGCATAATAAGCACCTCCTTGACTACAAAATAACCAATGTTACTGAAATCAAGCTTAACTGCATTAAAAAAAGGACTTTTCAGTCCTTAATTATCTATCCTTTTTCAGGGACCACAACCGCAAGTCCGCCTAATGCACTTTCTTTTAATTCAATAGGAAGCTTCTTTCCAGTTAAGTTCATTGTCTTAACAACCATATCAAAGCTTACACGATTCTTTTTCACATTACGCAAGTATTTGGCAAGTCTTGCTGCATCTAAACTACGTTGAGCCGCTACTGCATTTCTTTCAATGCAAGGAATCATGACATAGCCTCCAACTGGATCGCATGTTAATCCTAAATGATGTTCTAAACCAATTTCGGCTGCACATTCAATTTGTTCATTTGTCTGCATCTGCATAAAGGCGACAAAGGCAGCCCCCATACTACAGGCAGCCCCTACTTCTGCTTGACAACCTGCTTTAGCTCCGGAAATAGTGGCATTTGTTTGGATTAAATTTCCAATTAGGCCGGCAACCTTTAATCCTTGAAGAATATCTTGCTTTGGATAATGTAAATCATGATAGAAATGATATACAAGACTAGGCATTACTCCACAACTTCCCATTGTGGGAGCTGTAACAACCATACCTCCACTGGCATTTTGTTCATTCGCTGCATAGGCATAACTAGCAAGTAACAGGGAATTTCGATCTTGAATTTCATCACAACTACGTGCAGAAGAATAAAGCGCATGCGCAACTCTTTCTATCTTTAAGCTTCCAGGTAGAACTCCCGTTTTCTTTAATCCGGTATTGACTGTTTTTAACATTTGATGAAACATACGATTGATATAGGAGTCAAACGTAGAATCTTCGATTTGATCAATATAAGCATCTAAGCGCATATGTTTTTCATGACAATATGTTTGAATATCATCCATTGTAGTGTGTGGATAAATTTCGGGCTCTTCACTACCTTTTTGCCCATCCACCTCAATTTTTCCGCCACCAATCGAAACAAAAGTATGACTTCCTATTTGTTGGTGTTCTTTAAAAGCCGTAATAATCATGGTGTTTGGATGTTCTACTTGTGTTTTATAGTCAAACTGAACATCACATGGTGTTGGCCCTAAAGTTTTAATGATGATTTTATCCGTTAAGTGACCCTTTCCTGTAAGGGCTAATGAACCAAAGAGCTGTACTTTAAATGAAGTGGCATCTGAATAATTTTTTAACATAAATTTGGAAGCCATCATAGGCCCAAAAGTATGCGAACTACTAGGTCCTGGTCCGATTTTATAAATGGTTTTAATACTTTGCATAAAATCATCCTTTCTTGAAAAAATACATACTTAATTATATGGTATTTTCATAAAAATAAAAACCTAGTATTTTCTTATTTTCTGTGTATAATCTTCAGTATGAATCTAAAAAATATTGAAAAGAAAAATTTAATACAAGCCATACAAATATGGAATGAAGTTGTACAAGATGGAGTTGCCTTTCCACAATTAGAATTATTAGATGAGAAGAGTGGTTGGGATTTTTTTACATCTCAAACAATGACTCGTGTTCTACTTTATGATGAGAAGGTAGTAGGACTCTATATTTTGCATCCAAACAATGTAGGAAGGTGCGGCCACATATGTAATGCAAGCTATGCCGTAAAGAAAGAGTGTAGAGGAAAACATATTGGTGAAAAGCTCGTATTGGATTGTTTAGAACAAGCAAAGATGTGTGGATTTAGGATTTTACAATTTAATGCCGTAGTAGCAACAAACACAAGTGCTTTAGCACTATATAAAAAATTAGGCTTTACACAACTTGGAATCATACCGGAAGGCTTCTTATTAGAGGATGGAAGCTATGTGGATATTATTCCTCATTATAAAAGACTGCAGGATTAACTTTCTGCAGTCTTTTCATAAGTATCTAAGTCGCTAGGGAATTGAATATTCTTATATTTCTTTAATGTAAGAGATAAGCTTACATCGATGTCAGAACTTTGTTCATCTAGAGTTTGTGTTCCTTTAAAAGAAAGGGACATCTTTTTTATTTTTTTATTTTGAATGGTCGCATCTAAACTTGCTTCCTCTAAAGAAATCGTTCCAAAGCTATCTAATAAAGAGGCAAGCTTACTTGTGTTGACTTCAAAATGATATTCGTCTCCATTTTTTGAAGAGGAACTAAAACAAGCTGTTAAATCATCATCACTAAAATCTAGGAAGGGATTGTATATGTTGAGCTTTGAATTTTCTTTTAAACCAATTTTATCTATTGTACTTTGTGTTTTTGTACCCATGGAATTTAAATAGGTCTTTCCATCATTGATATAGAATACTAAAAAGTTCTTTTGTGTATTTCCATTGGCTTCTAGATCAACATTTGCTTTTACTTGTAATTTATCTTTTTGATTGATTTGTGCATGAATATCCATGATTTGATTATTCATATTTAAGGTTGCTTCGATATTGGCTTGATTTAATTGTAAAGTATTATCTAATGCGTCAAAGAAAGTTAAAATATCTTCATTATTTTTAGTATTGTTTTGGCAAGCACTTAAGCTAAATACCAAAAAACAAGTTATAATAAGAGTAACTATTTTTTTCATGAATATCTCCTTTTTCATACGTTCTATTCTATGCATATTTTTTGGAGATGTCAAAGCGGAGGGTTATATGATTTTATTTTATAAAGGAAAGGATGATACATCCTTAGATTGTGAATACAAATTAATTGGAGATGAACAATTAGATTGTTCAATGAAAGATTTGCTTGTTGAAAATTATGAAGCAAAAACATGGACTAGACCTGCCTTTATTTATATGAGTATGGATGAGGTAGCAGATTTTGGGTTTTGCCTTCAAGCTGTAGAAACAAAAACAAATCGAGAGTGGACACTTAAACAATTGATGGATGAAGTGGATCAGGAATTTGAGTATTTTTCAATTCGAAATGAGTTATATGAGTGTTTGATGAATCCAAATCGAGAAAGATTACAAAAGGATGCACATTATCGAAAATGCATGGCCTATGGTTTTAGTTTATATGAAGATAAAAAAACGCCTCTTTCTGTATTGAAAGAAGCACTTAGATATATTAGAGAATATTTATAACTTATTTTAATAAAAATGTCAAGTTTATTCTTGACATTTGTTCTGCTTATGGTAGTATAATAAATTGCATAATAGTGTGAGTTTTCAGATGAAAATTGATGCTATGAGTATTAAATCGAATGAAAGGATGGCATGCATGGACAACAACAAAGCATATCGTATTGTTTCGTGTGGGAAGAAATCATCTCGCCGAGACTACTCTAAAGTTAGTGGTAATTTAGAGCTACCTAATCTTGTCGAAATCCAGACAGATTCATTTAAATGGTTTACGCAACAAGGAATCCAAGAAGTATTTCAAGAGATTTATCCAATTGAGAATTATGGAAAAAATATTCGCTTGAATTTTCTTCGTTATCATTTTGATGAACCAAAATATAACGCAGAAGAATCTATGTATAGAGAATGTAACTTTGCAGCACCTCTATATGCAGATATGGAATTGGAAGTAACAGATACAGAAACAGGAGAAGTCGTTACAAAGAATGAAGAAGTTTATTTAGGCGATTTCCCATTAATGACAGAAACAGGAACTTTCATTATTAACGGTGCTGAACGTGTAATCGTTAGTCAGATCGTACGTTCTCCAGGAGCATATTTTGCGGATAGTTATGATGAAAAAACAGGAAAACAAAATTTTAGTTGTGAATTAATTCCAAGCCGTGGTACTTGGTTAGAATTCATGACAGAACAAAAGAAAACAACAAATGGCCGTTTGATTAATGTTTCAATTGATCGTCGTCGTAAAGTGTTATTTACAATTCTATTTAAAGCCATCGGTATGTCTTTAGATATTGGTGTTGATGAAAATACACGTGACACATCTAAAATGGAAACATTCTTACGTGCAATGGGACGTAACTGGTCTGATGTTGCCACAGATGCTGAAGATCGTGAATACATGAACATGTATTTGTTGTTGTATACGGCTTTCTTTGGAAAATATGAAGAAATTGAAAATACTTTATTAAATGATAAAGTAAAAACAACACAAGAAGCATTGTTAAATTTCTACGAAAACCAACGTAGTGATGAAATTCCTACATTAGATGGTTCAATCACATTAATGCAGGCAAAATTCTTTGATCACCGTCGTTATGATTTAACAAAGGCTGGACGTTATAAATTACGTAAAAAGTTAAATGCGATTGGTCGTATGGATGGTACAACACTAGCACAAGATATTGTTGATGTTGATGGAAATGTATTTATGGAAAAAGGTACGCACATCCATCGTGACCAAAGAAACGCATTGCGTGAAGAATTGGCTAAAGGTACATATTGTGTAGCTTATCCATTCCGCTCTGAATTCCATGAAGAAGATATCGTATCTATTCCAACAGCTTGGAATACAGGACTTGTAGGTCGTATTTTGGCAGAAGATGTAGATACAGATGAAGTCTTATTAGAACAAGGTATGGTCTTAACAAGCCAGGATGTTGAATTATTAAAGAAAACATGCGAAGAGGTTAAGATTTATGCTGGATTATTTGCACAACCTGTCGTATTAACAAAAGAAAATGAAAATGCCATTTTTGATTATGGTCAACGTTTATATGCACTTGGACGATTAACAAATGCAGATGGTGAAGACATCGTTGATAGCGATATGGAAATGGTTGTTGACCGTTATATGGTTGGTGTTACTCCTTCTACACTTGATCATAGTGTAGAACTTGAAGTAAAACAACGCGCTTTAAATGAACCTATTACTGCATGGTTGATTGGTGCATGTGTACAAGAAGTTTATGTCACAGATCGTGATGGAAATGAAGTACGTATTGCAGGAAATGATCCATTCGCAAATAAACATACAATCACAGTATCTGATATGTATGCATTCTTCTCATATAGCTTAAATGTTATGGAAGGTATCGGAACAACAGATGATATCGATATGTTAGGTAACCGTCGTATCCGTTCTGTTGGTGAATTGATTCAAAATCAATTCCGTATTGGTTTATCACGTATGGAACGTGTTGTTAAAGAGCGTATGTCTATTCAAGAAATGGATAGTTTAACACCTAGAAAATTAACAAATATCCGTCCTTTAACAGCGGCTATTAAAGAATTCTTCTCAAGTAGTCAGTTGTCACAATTTATGGATCAACAAAACCCATTGGCAGAATTGACAAACAAACGTCGTATTTCAGCCTTAGGTCCTGGTGGACTTAGCCGTGATCGTGCCGGATTTGAAGTGCGTGACGTTCACTCAAGTCACTATGGTCGTATTTGTCCAATCGAAACGCCTGAAGGACCAAATATCGGTTTGATCAACAACTTAACTACATATGCAAAAATTAATGAATATGGATTTATTCAAACACCATATCGTAAAGTAAATCCAGATGGAACAGTTAGTGAAGAGGCTGTCTACTTAAGTGCAGACGAAGAAGCAGATTATGTTATTGCCCAAGCCAACGAGGTTCGTGATGGCCGCTTAGTAAATGAGCGTGTCGTTGCTCGTAAAGCAGGTGAGACAATCATCGCGGATCGTGAAGAAGTAGAACTTGCCGACGTCAGTCCTAAACAAATCGTATCTGTTGCCACTGCCTGTGTACCTTTCTTGGAAAACGATGATGCCTCTCGTGCCTTAATGGGTGCCAACATGCAACGTCAGGCCGTACCATTATTAGTTCCACATTCACCTTATGTAGGAACAGGTATTGAATATAAAATTGCCAAGGATTCAGGTGTAGGAATTGTTGCGAAACAAGATGGAGTTATTGAATATGTCGATAGCTTACGTATTGTTGTCAAAGATAATGAAGGTCAAAGCCATACATATCAATTGCGTAAATTTGCTCGTTCAAACGCAAGTACATGTATTAACCAACGTCCAATTGTAGAGGTTGGAGAAAAAGTAGAAAAAGGAGATATCTTAGCGGATGGTCCTTCTATGCAAAATGGTGAGCTTGCCTTAGGTCAAAACGTAGTCATTGCCTATACAACATGGCATGGATATAACTATGAGGATGCCATCATTATGTCTGAACGTATGGTTAGTGATGATGTTTATACTTCAATTCACGTTGAAGAATTTGATATTGACTGCCGTGAAACTAAGTTAGGTCCTGAAGAAATCACTCGTGATATTCCTAACGTTGGTGAAAGTGCCGTACGTAAATTGGATCCAAACGGTATCATCATGGTTGGTGCTGAAGTAAAAGAGGGAGATATCTTAGTTGGTAAGGTAACTCCAAAAGGACAAAGTGAAGTGAGTCCTGAAGAAAAATTATTACTAGCTATTTTTGGTGAAAAATCACGTGAAGTACGTGACAATTCATTGAAAGTACCTCATGGTGGAGCTGGTATTGTTCATTCTATTCGTGTATTCAAACGTGGAGATGGATCGGATCTTCCTCCTGGAGTAAATATGCGTGTCAAAGTATATATTGTTCAAAAACGTAAGATTTCTGAAGGTGATAAGATGTCTGGTCGTCACGGTAACAAGGGTGTCATTTCTAAGATTTTGCCAATCGAAGATATGCCATTTATGGCCGATGGACAACCTGTTGATATCTTGTTGAACCCATTCGGTGTGCCTTCACGTATGAACATCGGACAGATTTTGGAAATCCACTTAGGATATGCCGCTCGTAAATTAGGCGTTAAATTTTCAACATCTGTATTCGATGGTTTATCAAATGAAGACTTACAAGATGTTATGAAGGAAGCAAGCATGACTGTAGATGGAAAACAAGTTCTATATGATGGTCATACAGGTGAACCTTTTGATGAAAGAATTAGTGTCGGAGTTATGTACATGATCAAGTTGGCCCACATGGTTGACGACAAGTTACATGCTCGTGCAACAGGACCTTATTCTTTAGTTACACAACAACCATTGGGTGGTAAAGCACAAAATGGTGGTCAAAGATTTGGAGAGATGGAGGTTTGGGCATTAGAAGCCTATGGTGCTGCTCATACTTTACAAGAAATCTTGACAATTAAATCGGATGATATTCAAGGACGTATTAAAACTTATGAAGCAATCATTAAGGGTAAAGATATTCCAGAACCAGGTATTCCTGAATCGTTCAGAGTATTGATGCATGAGTTACAAGGTCTTGCGATTGATGTTCGTTTATTAGATGAAAACAACAATGAAGTAGATATCAGTTTAGCTGATGATGAAACAGATGGACAAGTAGCACCTGCTCCTGTTCAAAATGTAGAAACTGTTACTGATGAACTACAAAATGATATGGAAAATGAAGAGGAGGCGTAGTAAAAAATATGAGTATTAATAATTTTGCCTCGATTCAGGTTCGCTTAGCGAGTCCAGAAACGATTTTAAAATGGTCTCATGGTGAAGTTACAAAGCCTGAGACAATCAATTATCGTTCACAAAAAGCTGAACGTGATGGTTTATTCTGTGAACGCATTTTCGGTCCAACAAAGGACTGGGAATGTGCTTGTGGTAAATATAAAAAAGTACGTTTTAAAGGTGTAGTTTGTGATCGTTGTGGTGTTGAAATCACAAAATCAAGTGTTCGACGTGAAAGAATGGGACATATCCATTTAGCTGCGCCAGTCGCTCACATTTGGTACTTACGTGGTATTCCTAGCCGTATGGCTTTATTATTGGATGTAACACCAAAACAATTAGAAGAAGTTGTATACTTTGTAAGCTATATTGTTACAGATCCAAAAGAATCAGGACTTGCCTATAAACAAGTTCTTTCTGAAAAAGAATATCGTGAAAACCAAGCCATTTATGGTTCAACTGGTTTTACAGCACAAACAGGTGCAGAAGCGGTGTTACGTCTTTTACAAGATGTTGATTTAGAAGCTGAATATCAAAATATTCAAGAGGCTTTAGAGAAAGCACAAGGTGAAAAACGTAAAAAATTAATTAAACGTTTAGATACAATTAATGCTTTCCGTAATAGCGAAAATAAACCGGAGTGGATGATTCTGACAAATATTCCGGTAATACCACCTGATTTAAGACCAATGTTGCAATTGGATGGTGGTCGTTTTGCGACAAGTGATTTAAATGATTTATATCGTCGTGTTATTACTCGTAATAATCGTCTTCGTAAATTATTAGAACTTGGAACGCCAAACATTATCGTTCAAAACGAAAAACGTATGTTACAAGAGTCAGTCGATGCTTTAATTGATAATGGTCGTCGTTCTAAACCTATTACAGGTGCTGGAGGACGTGCATTAAAGTCATTGTCTCACTCTTTAAAAGGTAAACAAGGTCGTTTCCGTCAAAATTTATTAGGTAAACGTGTTGACTTCTCAGGTCGTTCCGTAATTGCCGTAGGACCAGATTTGAAAATGTATCAATGTGGTATTCCTCGTGAAATGGCAATTAACTTGTTTAAGCCTTTTGTGATTAATGAAATCGTAAATCAAAAATTAGCACAAAATCCAAAGAATGCTGAAAAATTGATTGAACGTCGTGACCCAAGAATTTGGGATGTGGTTGAAAAGGTTATCGATGGATATCCAGTATTGATGAACCGTGCCCCTACACTTCACCGCTTAGGTATTCAAGCTTTCTTGCCTAAACTAGTTGAAGGTCGTGCAATGCGTTTGCATCCATTAGTATGTACTGCATTCAACGCCGACTTTGATGGTGACCAGATGGCCATCCACGTTCCATTAGGTGAAGAAGCTCGTGCCGAAGCCTTGGTTATGATGTTAGGTTCTCATAATATCTTAGGTCCAAAAGATGGAAAACCAATCGTTACACCAGGACAAGATATGGTTATGGGTAACTTCTATTTAACGATGGAAGAAACAAAAGAAGAATTCTTTAATGAAGCAAAACACTATGAAAGTGTAGATTGTCCGTTAGAAGCTAAAAAATGGCATCGTTTCGGAGAAATGGAAGGACATGTATATACGGATGAAGAAGAGGTTATGATTGCTTATCAATCAAAACAAGTTCATTTGCATACACGTATTGCTCTTCCAGTAGTAAATATGAATAAAACTTCATTTGATGAAGTTCATAAAAATGATTATTTAGTAACAACACCTGGTAAGATCATTTTCAATAGTATGTTCCCTGAAGACTTCCCATATATTAATGAGGTCAGCAAGGAAAACTTTGAAAAGACTCCAGACAAATACTTTATTCAACCTGGTCAAAATATTAAAGAAGTCATTGCTTCTATGCCTTTAGTAGATGCGGTTAAGAAAAAAGACTTAGGTAAGGTTATTGCCGAAGTATTTAAGCGTTACAATGTAGATCAAACAGCTGAAATTCTAGACCAAATTAAATCATTAGGATTTGAATATTCAACCGTTGCAGGTATTACAGTTGCCTTATCTGATATCGAGGTGGCTCCTCATAAGGATGAATATATTAATGAAGGTCGTGAAAAGGCGGATCAATTAAAATATTTACAACGTAAAGGTATGTTGACGATGGAAGAATGGGAACGTCATTTATCAAAGATGTGGGATGATGTGAAGGATGAAATCGTTACAAGCTTAATGAATAACTTACCTCGTAAAAACCCAATTAACATGATGGCCACTTCTGGTGCCCGTGGTAATGCATCAAACTTTACTCAGTTAGCTGGTATGCGTGGTTTAATGGCAAAACCTGGACATGGTAAAGCAGGTGCTGGTGAATATGTACCAACAATTATCGAGGTTCCTATTTATTCATGTTTCCGTGAAGGATTGAACGTAAGTGAGTTCTTTATTTCTACGCATGGTGTGCGTAAAGGTTTAACAGATACTGCCTTAAAGACGGCCGAATCTGGATATTTGACTCGTCGTTTAGTTGATGTTGCACAAGATGTAATTATCAAGGAAGATGATTGTGGTACAGATAAGGGATATTGGGTTGAAACTTTAATGGATCGTAAGACGAATTCTGTTATCGAACCTTTACAAGATCGTTTAGTAGGTCGTTATTCTAAACAGGATGTTGTAGATCCTAAAACAGGTGAATTGATCATTGCCAGTGATGAATTTATTTCTGATGAATTAGCTAAGAAAATTGTGGATGCAGGTATTGAAGGAATGTATATTCGTTCTGCCTTTACTTGTAAATCACGTTCTGGTGTATGTCGTAAATGTTATGGCCGTAACATGGCTACAGGTAAAGATGTTGAGGTTGGTGAAGCCATTGGTATCATGGCCGCTCAATCTATCGGTGAGCCAGGTACACAGTTAACAATGCGTACATTCCATACAGGTGGTGTAGCCGGTGCCGGTGCGGAAGATATCACACAAGGTTTACCTCGTGTTGAGGAATTGTTTGAAGCACGTTGTCCAAAAGGTGTTGCGGTTATTGCCCAAATTTCTGGTGAAATTACTTCTATTGAACGTATTGAAGGTACAATGCGCCAAGAAGTTATTATCACAAATGAAAATGAAAGTGTTTCTCATAAGATTAACGCAAACCAATCTATGCGTCCATGGGTTACAGTAGGAGCTCATATTGAGGCTGGTAACTCATTGACTGAAGGTCCATTGGATCCAAAAGAATTGTTGCGTGTTGCAGGTGTTCGTGAAGTTCAAGATTATATCTTGAAAGAGGTTAAGAAGGTTTACCAAAGTCAAGGTATTGAAATTAGCGATAAGCACTTGGAAGTTATGATCAAGCAAATGATGAAGAAAGTAATTGTTATTGATAGTGGAGATACAGATTTAAATGTTGGTGTTCAATTATCATTAAATAACATTACAAAAATCAACCGTGAAGCTTTATTGTCAGGTAAGACTCCAGCTACATTTAAGCCAGTATTACTTGGTATCTCAAAAGCCAGTGTTGAAACAGATTCATTCTTATCAGCCGCTTCATTCCAGGAAACAACTAAGGTATTAACAGATGCTACTATCAAAGGTAAAGTGGATAACTTGGTTGGTTTAAAGGAAAATGTTATTATCGGTAAGTTAATCCCTGCAGGAACAGGTTGTGAAGGGGATCGTCCTCAAAATGCGATCGTAGCTGCAAAAGCGAAAGAACTTCGTGATAAACGTATTGCTCGTATGCAAGAAGTTGAAAATGATAAGGACAAAGAATTTAAGAATGCGGTATCTCAAGCAGATGATGAAAAGGTTGAAGAAGAAATTCAAGTAGAAGATACAATTTCAACTGAAGAAGAAGCTTTAGATGCAGATTCTATTAATATTCAAACAGAGGAATAGGCGTAATGCTTATTCCTTTTTGTATTCCATCATGATAAAAAGAAAAGGCAGAATATTATTTCCGCCTTTATTCTATAAGATTTGAATGTTATTTTTTAAACAAGTTTGAACCATATCCTCAGGCCATAAGCTTGCTTGTACTTCACCAATATGGGCTTTTTTCAGTAACAACATGCATAGTCTAGATTGACCGATTCCGCCACCAATGGTATAAGGGAGTTCTTTATTGAGAATATTTCTATGAAATTCTAGTTCAATACGATCTAAACAGCCTTCTTTCCGTAGTTGTTCTAGTAAAGTATCTTCATCGACTCTTATGCCCATGCTTGAAATTTCTAAAGCACACTGTAAAGGTTCATACCAAAATAGAATATCTCCATTTAGTTTCCAGTCATCATAGTCTGGAGCTCTTCCATCATGTTTTTGACCATTTGATAATTTGCCACCTATCTGCATAACAAAGACACAACCATATTTTTTAGTAATCGCATTTTCTCTTTCTTTCGCATTTAAATCTGGATATAAATCTAATAATTCTTGTGTTGTGATAAAGTGAATATCATCAGGAAGATGATTGACTGCCTTTGGATATTTGTACCAGACTTCATGTTCCATATGTTTAATCACTTTAAAAATCGTTCGAACATGCTCTTCTAAAGTTTGTCTTGTTCTTTCTTTTTTTGAGATGATTTTTTCCCAATCCCATTGATCTACATAAATCGAATGTAAATTATCTACTTCTTCATCTTTTCGAATCGCATTCATATTTGTATATAGACCTTCATGTAAATCAAAATGATACTTCTTTAAAGCCATTCTTTTCCATTTCGCTAATGAATGCACTATTTCAATCTTGTCTTTAGAAACTGTATCGGAATAAAAAGATACAGGCGTTTCAACTCCATTTAGATTATCGTTTAATCCTGAGCTTTCTGTCACAAATAGGGGAGCTGAAATACGTGATAAATGCAATTCTTTACCAAATTCATATTGGAAGGTATCACGAATATATTTAATAGCTTCTTGTGTTTGACGAACACTTAATACGGGGTCATAATTTTCAGGTATAATAAGACTCATATGTTTCTCCTTTTTGAAAATATTATAACATAAATGTAAAAATTTTCATAAAATACTTGCGCTTCAAGCAAGGTTTAGGTTTAAAATAAATAAGGTGATTTTTTTATGGATAAGGGACAAAAATTAATGACATCGGGATCTATCCCGAAACAAATGTTATTATTCGCATTACCTATTTTTTTAGGTAATTTATTTCAACAACTCTATAACACAGTCGATTCATTGATTGTAGGCAACTATTTGGGCAGTGAAGCCTTGGCGGCCGTTAGTTCAAGTGGAAATATTATCTTTTTAATGATTGGTTTCTTTAATGGATTGGCTATCGGATCTGGAGTTGTGATTTCACGTTATTTTGGTGCAAGAAATATCGAACGGATGCAGATGGCAATTCATACAACCGTTGCGTTTGGATTGATTGTCAGCATCCTAATGACTTTTGTAGGCATTTTCTTTACACCCACACTGCTTGAGTGGATGTCAACGCCAGAAAGTGTCATGCCTCAATCTATTACTTATTTTAAAATTTATTTTCTAGGATCTGTAGGATCAATCATGTATAACTTTTTTGTCGGTATTCTACAAGCAGTAGGGGATTCGAAACATTCTTTATATTTTTTAATCGTATCCAGTATTGTGAATGTAGTTTTAGATTTATTTTTTATTGCCACTCTACACATGGGTGTAGGATCTGCAGCTTTCGCAACGATTATTTCACAATATATTTCTGCAGGACTTTGTTTGTATCTATTACTTACGACAAAGGCAAGTCATCGTTTATGTATTCAAAAAATTCGTATTCATAAGGATGTATTAAAAGAAATTTTAAAATATGGTTTACCAAGTGGTTTTCAAAATTCTATCATTGCGATTGCCAATGTCGTAGTACAATCCAATATTAATTCGTTTGGTGATATGGCTATGGCCGGCTGTGGGGCTTATTCTAAGGTGGAAGGTTTCGCATTCTTACCTATCACAAGCTTTACAATGGCTTTAACGACATTTGTTGGACAAAATCTTGGAGCGGGTAATTCTGAAAGAACTTTAAAAGGAGCTCGCTTTGGCATGCTATGTAGTATGTTGATTGCTGAAAGTATTGGTGTTTTTATCTTTGTTTGTGCTCCTTATTTGATTGCTGCCTTTAATAATGATCCTAACGTTGTAGAGTATGGGCGTTTAAGAGGACAGACTTCGGCTTTATTCTTTTTCTTATTAGCCTATTCTCATTGTGTTTCGGCAATATTAAGAGGAGCAGGAAAATCCATGATTCCAATGATTGTTATGTTGGTATGTTGGTGTGCTGTTCGTGTTGGCTTTTTAACAATTACAGGAATTTTATATCATAATATCTGGTTTGTGTATTGGATCTATCCAATCACATGGACCTTATCAAGTGTTGTTTTCTTTATTTATTATCATCGAGCCCATTGGTTATGAAGTAAGGGCTTGTTTGACAAGATTTGAATGACAGTGTTAAACTATGAATGAGGTAATGAATATGAAAACAATGATTGAAGAATTAAGAGAAATTTCGACAAAAAAACATACAGTAACTTCGATTGAATTTGATTGTAAATCAGAAGAAAAAGAGGATGAAGTTTTTGATAAGGTGCATAATATTGTCACAAATCATTTGGATAACTTTGCCAAAATTACTTATGATTTAGAATCAGATCATAAAGTGAAGGTTGAAATCACAGAAAATGTATAGAAGGAATTTTTCCTTCTTTTTTTCTACAGATTGGGGGAATCATAATGGAGCATAATGTGATTGTTTCAAGACAAGATGGCTTAGGTCTTGATGTATGTATAATGGAGCCAAAAATTAAGCCGAAAGGAATTGTTCAAATTTCACACGGTATGGCTGAACATAAAGAGAGATATTATCCTTTTATGGAGTTTTTAAATGAAAAGGGATATGTTTGTGTGATTCATGATCATAGGGGTCATGGCAAGAGTGTGAAGGCAAAAGAGGATTATGGCTACTTTTACACAGAGGATTATCATTATATTGTGGAAGATCTTTTCCAAGTGACAGAGTATGTGCATGATTTGTATCCGGATTTGGACATTACGTTATTTTCTCATAGCATGGGTACAATGGTTGCGCGTTGTTACATACAAAAATATGATAAGTATTTGAAGAATTTGGTTTTATGTGGTCCGCCTACACAGAATTCAATGGCTAGTCTTGCAGTTTTGATTGCGAAATTTTTAAAGCCTTTTTTTGGTGAAAAAAAGCCAAATCATCTTTTAAATAAAATGGCCTTCGCAGGTTATGGCAAGGGGTATTCATGGCTTTCTAAAAATGAAGAGAATATCAAGTCTTATGAAGAAGATGAACTTTGTGGATATCTCTTTACTACAAATGGATTTATTAATTTATTTCAATTGATGGCTTCAAGCTTTGATAAGAATGCGTTTAGTCTAGAAAACGAAAATTTAAGAATACGAGTGATTGCAGGAAGCAAAGATCCAGTGATTCAAAGTGAAGAAAAGTTTTATGATCTAGTTGATTTTATAAAAGGATTAGGCTATAAGGATGTTTCTAGTAAACTATATACAGGCTTAAAACATGAGTTATTGAATGAGAAAGAGAGTAAAGATATTGCCCAGGATATCTATCAATTTATAGAAAATGAATAAAGAAGAAGTATATGCATATTTAGATTCTAAAGGAATCAAATATGAAGTTACAGAACACAAGGCTGTTTATAATATGGACGAGATTGAATCCGTTCCATTACCGTATCCAAGTCAGGATGCGAAGAATTTATTTGTGCGAGACGATAAAAAGCGTAACTATTATTTGATTTCTGTTAAAGGAAATAAAAGAGTGGATTTAAAAAAATTTCGTAAGCGAAATAATACACGTTCTCTAAGTTTTGTATCAGCCGATGATTTGATGAATATTCTCCAATTGATTCCTGGTTCTGTTACACCTTTAGGCCTCTTAAATGATGAAGAAAGAAAAGTAACCTTTTATTTGGATCAAGATTTTATGAATGGATCACAAGTGATTGGAGTTCATCCTAATGAGAATACAGTTACACTTTGGCTTAATGTAGATGATTTAATTCATGTGATTAAAGAGCATGGAAATATTGTGCATGTTGTTGAGATTTGATTAAACAAAATAAAAACATCCAAACATTTGTTTGGATGTCATTTTTTTAATGGAGCAGGTGATGAGAATCGAACTCACGTAGTCAGCTTGGAAGGCTGAAGTTCTACCATTGAACTACACCTGCATAATAAGTGGTGACCCGTGGGCGATTCGAACGCCCGACCCTTTGATTAAAAGTCAAATGCTCTACCATCTGAGCTAACGGGTCACAAGTGGTGCCGACTATAGGAATTGAACCCACAACCTACTGATTACAAGTCAGTTGCTCTACCAATTGAGCTAAGTCGGCATATAAATGGTGGAGGTTAACGGGCTCGAACCGCTGACCCTCTGCTTGTAAGGCAGATGCTCTCCCAACTGAGCTAAACCTCCAAAACTTGCCAAACAAGGAATAAATAATGGAGCAGGTGATGAGAATCGAACTCACGTAGTCAGCTTGGAAGGCTGAAGTTCTACCATTGAACTACACCTGCATA
>CAVGPK010000020.1:0-29525 GCA_963631155.1 bacterium
AGAAATAGAAAAAACCACCCAAAGCCCATAAATAAAGGGTTTGAGTGGTTTTGAGCCTCTTTGCGTTGTAACCAAAAGTTGGTTTTGATTAACGTTTTGAGAATTGTGGAGCACGACGAGCTGCTTTAAGACCGTATTTCTTACGTTCTTTAGCACGTGGATCACGAGTAACGAATCCAGCTGCTTTTAATACTGGACGGTAATCTTCACTTGCTTCCATTAAAGCACGAGTGATTCCGTGACGCATAGCACCAGATTGTCCAGTGTATCCTCCACCATATACGTTGATAATCACATCAAATTGATCAACTGTGTTTGTCAATTCTAATGGTGATTTAACTACCATACGTAATGTTTCTAATGGAAGGTATTCTTCCAAAGTTTTTCCGTTGACTTCGATATTACCTGTACCTGGACGTAAAAAGACACGAGCAACAGATTTTTTACGACGTCCAACGCCATGATATTGAACAGTGTTAGATTTTTTCATTTTCTATTCCTCCTTATCCTTTCACCTTTAATTCAACAGGCTTTTGAGCTGCATGTGGATGTTCATTTCCTGCATAAACATAAACATGTCCACGTTGAACATCACCTAATTTTGTATGAGGTAACATTCCCTTAATAGCTCTTTCAACCCATTCAACAGGGTATTTTTCCTTCATTTCTTTAGCTGTACGCACACGCATACCTCCAAAGTATCCAGAATGATTGTAATACTTTTCAGTATTCAATTTGTTTCCAGTCATTTCGACCTTGTCTGCATTGATCACAATTACATAGTCACCACAGTCAACATTTGGTGTATATGTAGGTTTGTGTTTTCCTTTCAATACATGAGCTACAGTTGAAGCCAAACGTCCTAAAGTTTGTCCGTTTCCATCAACTACATACCATGTACGTGTTACTTCGGCTGGTTTTGCCATTGTAGTTTGACGCATTTTCATTTCCTCCTTGATTTGAGCGTTTACCGGGGCTCAAAAGGCCAGAGTTTAGCCATCTAATATGATATGAAATAAACGTATAAAAGTCAATGCTAATTATTAGAAAATTTCAAGCCATTTTCCTTCAATTTTTTATAATCAATTCGATCAATATCATCCACCATTTCCACATCAAAATGGCTCAAATAATATTTCGCCTTCATATAATGCCTTTTATCCAAAGCACTCGCCTCATGCGCATCCACGCCAATAATAGCCTTATTATGATATTGTGAAGCAATCTTCCAAAAATGTGAATTCGGATATTCTTCAAAATGCATCACTTCATTACAACGCATTCCCGCAATATTAAACTCTAAAGGCATATCCAACTCTTTAGCCGTCTTACAAATACGATGAAAGCCACGCTCTATCGTTCTATTCATTTTTCCATGCGTACCACGCAAAATCAATTCTGGATGTGCTAAATAAGCATACATACCCGTCTTCATCCCTTCAATACACGTATCAAAATAAGCACGCATATATTTACCTGTAGCACCTCCTAAATAAATCTTCGATTCATCCGATTGATAATAATGATTTCCAAACACCAAATATTCGATTTCATTCTCAATACAAAAATCAAGCATCCAATCCATATATTTAGGAAAATACTCAGCCTCCATACCAAGACGAATCTCAATCTGATCCTTATACTTCTCTTTTAAATCCAAAACACTCTTCTTATAATCTGGAAAATCACTAACCTTCATACGAATTCTAGGAATGAAATTCGAATCATATTGCCAACAAGAATGATCTGAAAAACCTAAAACCTCATATCCATTTTGGATGGCCCAACGCACATATTCCTCATCCTCATCAAGCGCATGATGACAACGTGTTGTATGCGTATGAAAATTTGTCTGTCTCACGAATACTTCACCTCCACCAAATATAAACCACAAGCCTTCGCATTATACCTACAAGCCTCTTTATCCTTCTGCTCTAAAATCCACTCTACCTTTTCAGGAGCAATCTTACCCTGACCTACCGCAATCAAAGTTCCCACCATCATACGAACTTGATAACGCAAAAAGCCATTCCCCTCAAAAATAAAATGAACCTCATCTTTTTCTTCTAAAATATCAATACGCGTAATTGTTTTTACACGAGGCTTTCTAGGATCAATACGACTCGATGAAAAACTCGTAAAGTCATGTGTTCCCAAAAAATAAGATTTAGCCAAACTCATCCGTTCTAAATCCAATCTTTTTGATAGAATATTACGATACTTATAATTAAAAGGATTCTTCATATCATACGAACAAAAATAATCATACCGCTTTGAAACAACATCAAAGCGAGCATGAAAATCATCCGTAACAACACAACAATCCACAATTCGAATATCCAAAGGAAGCAAGGCATTCATCGCATACATAAACTGTTTAGCACTCATGTCTTTATCCGTCTCAAAATGAAACACCTGACCAAGCGCATGTACACCAGCATCCGTTCTTCCACTCGCCACTACATCCACACACTCCTGAGTGATCTTCCGTAAAACCTCTTCAATCACACTTTGGATTCCTAACGCATTTTCTTGTTTTTGCCAACCCGCATAACCATAACCATCATAAGAAACAATTGCCTTTAATTTCATAAAATACTAATACCTATACAAGCACACAAAACAACAACACTCATTATCAATGAAACATAATCAACAGTATGCATCTTCAACACTTTATAACGCGTTCTCTTACGATTCGGATCATAACCTCTAGCCTCCATCGCATTAGCCAATTGATCAGCACGATCAAAAGCTGACACAAACAAAGGAACAATCAAAGATAAAATAGCCATAATCTTTTCTTTAATCGTACCATTCTCTAAATCCACACCACGACTTGCCTGCGCATTCATAATACGCTGTGTTTCCTCAATTAAAGTCGGAATAAAACGAAGCGCAATACTAATCATCATCGCAATAATATGAGCCGGTAACCCAATCTTTTCAAAAGGCTTCAACAACTTTTCAATTCCCAAAGTCAAATCTAAAGGCTTTGTAGTCGCCGTTAAAACCGTCGTAATAATCACCATCAATAATAAACGAACCACAATATACAATGTCTGATATACCGCATCGCTATAGATAGTAAACCATCCAAGCTCTAATAATGGCGTACCCGTCTTCATGACTAAAATATTAATAATCAATAAAAACACCATCATCCAAATCATCGGTTTCATAGAGCGTAATGCATAAGAAATCGTTAATTTAGATAGATATAAACTAAAAAGAATAAACAAACCAATCACGACATATCCAATCGCACCTGCAGGAATAAAAATCGCAATCATTAAAAGTAACATAACCAAAATCTTAGCACGAGGATCCATCTTATGAACCATTGAATCCAAAGGCATATATTGACCTAACGCAATATTATTCATGATGGCTCACCTGCTTTTCTATAACATCCACTAGGCTTTCTATATCCATAATATCCGGATCAATCTGAAAACCATTCTTCTCCAATTCCACTTTCAAACGCACAATACTAGGAGGATTGATACCAATCTGCTCTAAATATTCTGGATGTTTAAAAAACTCCTTCACATCCTGTTGCTGCTTCACTTGTCCATCCGCCATCACAATCACATGATCACAATATTTCATGACATGCTCCATATCATGCGTCACCAACAATACTGTCTTCCCTTCTTTTTTATTTAAATTCATAAATAAAGTCATCATCTCTTGCGCACCCTGAGGATCCAGACCTGCCGTAGGCTCATCTAAAACCAATACTTTAGGATTTAAAACTAAAATACCCGCAATCGCCACACGTCTTTTTTGTCCACCACTCAAATCAAAAGGAGAACGCTCCAAATAAGACTCATCCAAACCAACAATAGGCAACACCTTTTTTACTAATTCATTCGCTTCGTTTTCTGGTGTACCAAAGTTTTTAGGACCAAACGCAATATCCTTTTCAATCGTCTCCTCAAACAATTGATATTCAGGAAACTGGAAAACAAGCCCAACCTCTTTACGCAATTGTTTAACATCCTTAATCTTTAATAAAGGCTGAATATGAAAACCACAAATATCCAACGTTCCAGCACTTGGAATCAACAAACCATTCAAATGCTGAACCAACGTTGACTTTCCAGATCCTGTCTGTCCAATAATAGCCGTTACCTTCCCTTCAGGAATCGATAAATTGATTCCTTTTAAGGCAGCATGAGAAAAAGGGGTGTTCGCATTATATGTATGTTCTAAATTCTTTATTTCAATCGACATAATTTCTCCACCACCTCATCTAATTGACACACATTCTCCTTAAAAATACCTCGTGCCTTTAATTCCTTTGAAATCTTTAGGGCAAAAGGAATATCCAACATCATTCTTTCCAATTCTTTTTCATGACTAAAGATAGTCATTGGATCTCCCTGCATAGCAACCTTGCCATTTTCAAGTACAATCACATTCTCCGATTGCGCTACCTCTTCCATATCATGCGTAATCGAAAGAATTGTAATGTTTTTTTCCTTATGAAGCTTACGAATTTGCTCATTAATACTCGCCTTACCTTGAGGATCTAGCATACTTGTCGATTCATCAAAAATAATAATATCCGGCTCAATCGCTAAAATTCCCGCAATCGCAACCCTTTGTTTCTGTCCACCAGAAAGTCTTGTCGGTTCAGCATGCAAAAAATCAAGCATCCCCACTCTTTTAGCTACATCTTCAATAATCCCCTGCATCTTTTCTTGTTTGACACAATGATTTTCCAATCCAAAGGCAATATCATCCGCCACAGTCGAACCAATAAATTGATTATCTGGATTTTGAAACACAATACCCACATGACTTCTTAAATCATATACAGATTCTTCCGTCAATTTTTCACCTAAAATCTCAATCGCTCCACTCTTTGCCTCTAATAAACCAATGATCAATTTGGCCAAAGTACTCTTTCCCGAACCATTATGACCAATAATAGTTGTATAACTTCCCTTAGGAATAGATAGAGAAATATCCTTTAATATATCGACTTTTCCATCATATGAAAAAGTTAAATCTGAAATTCTGATTGCGTCCATGCTGCAACCTCCTATAAGCCACAATATTATACCATACAAAAAGAACATTATAACCTTAACAAGTCATAATGTTCTTTATTTTTTTATTCAATTGTAATGATAATCTGTTGATACTTCACAAGACCATAATGTCCATCGCCCTTTGCCTGAACAACAATATGAATTGTATCTCCAACCTTTGCACTTTCTGGAATCAATACACTCGCACTCAATCCATCCTGCTTAACCACAACATCCTTACAAGTACTTGCTTCTTTGTAAAAGCGATACGTAACATGAGCACTTGTTTTATCATTTGTAGAAACTTTGGCATGTAACATAATCGTATCATTAGGTTTAGCACAAAGATCCAATCCTTCTTCAATCGATAAAGATGGCTTATGTTCTCCATCCATATAATTTGGCTTACTAGCCCAATCTACACGAGAGGCAAAATCTCTTTGAATGTCACAAACATATGGCCACATCGATTCAACAAGCTGCTTCTTTCCATCAAAACTAGTAAATTCATCTTCATCAACCATCCACATATTCAAAGATTCACCCTTTGAATTTACTTGATCATACACTCGATGATAGCGTCCACTAAATCCGCCATACCCAAAATTTTCAAGCGTTCTAAATCCCCAATCCAACAAACAAAAGAATGTTGGTGAATCACCTTCGGATAAGAAATCATATTGTTTGGCATCTGTTAATCCTAACATCTTCGCTCCAAACCATTCATTGGCAACATTCGGATTCGAGCCAAATTGATCCTTTGAAGCCTCGCCCTCATATACATTTCCATCAAGCCAAGTACAATAGCCATCCGCCAAAGCACTCTTTCCATTCATGATTTCTTCCTTCATGAATTTAGCCTTTAAAGTATCCTTACTTTCACATTCTGGCATCATAAACCAAGGATAGGCATAGCTCTTCATTTGAAGACACGTCACAAATTGAATGTCTGGCCAACTTTCTGCAATATAGTCCATATACGTTGTATCTTGTTGACCACAAGCCGTTAAAATTACCTTTTTAGAAATAGAATCATGAAAATTCTTCCAATTTAGTGTTTCTTGGTATTCTTTTTCAATATCATATAGTGCTCGTGCAATCGTATTCGTTCCACCCCACACTTGAATATATAAAGGACGATCATCCTCATCCAAAATTCTATCCTTAATTAAATTTGAACCATCCGATGCATAAGACATATCCGATACACATCCAACATTACCAATCTTTACGATTGAACGTAAATAATCCGGACTCGGATAATTAGAATCATGTTGTAAAAGATTTGGATAATCCTTTTCATACGCATCAATTTCATCCATCATCCAACTAGTTTTTGTCCAACGATAAGGCTCTTCAAAAGAAGTCCCCTTTGTACCATAATCCTTACCATCTATAGGCTTTGCGCCCTTTAATCCTTGCCAATGAAATTTACTTGACGTTTGTACAATTCCTTGTAATTCAACTTCATTGGTATAAAAAAGGAAATGACGCAATGAATTTTGATCATCCACCTCAGCATCTTGTGTTATTATTGTACGAATTTTCATATCTACTCTCCTAAAAGCTTTTTAACCGCATCATACCAACGATTCATTTTTTGTTTCCACTCACAAACTGATAATTCATAATTATAATTTGTATAATCTCTAGACGCAAATAGCTCTTCCTTCTTATATAAGCCAACAGATATACCCGCCATATACGCAGCTCCAATCGCTGACAATTCTTCTTGACTAGATACACAAACGGTAGTTCTTGCCATATCACTTAAAAACTGCATCAAATATGTATTTTTACTAGGACCTCCATCAGTCTTTAGTTGATGAATCGCCAATCCACTATCACTTGCCATCGCATTTAATACATCCGTTATTTGATACGCAATACATTCCACTGTCGCCTTAACAAGCTCATTTTTTCCAGTTGTACGACTCATTCCATAAAACATAGCTCGTACATCGTCGTTCCAATAAGGTGCACTTAATCCAGAAAAAGCAGGAACTAAAATAGTTTCATCCATCTCATTGGCGCTTTCAATACATTGAGTTGTCTCACTTGGATTTGAAATAAGGTTCAAATCATCAATCAACCAAGTAATAACAGCCCCCGCATAGTTGATATTTCCTTCAAATACATATTCCATTTTTCCATCTATCATCCATGCTAGTGAGGTAGCCAAACCATTCGTACTCTTTTTATATTCTTGTCCAATATTCATCATTATCGATGAACCTGTTCCAAGAGTTGTTTTCACTTGACCTTTTGAATGGCACCCTTGTCCAAATAAGGCTGCATGACTATCCCCTAATACCCCATAGATTGGAATGGAATGTTCTAAATACCCTTCGAAATTTGTATATCCAAAGCATGCATTTGAATCACATACCTCTGGCAAAGAAGTTATTGGAATTTCAAAAATATCACAAAGTCTTTTAGACCAAGTTCCAGTATGAATATCAAAAAGCTGTGTTCTTGATGCATTTGAAGCATCTGTCTTATATGACTTTTTATTTGTCAAACAATAAATTAACCACGCATCAATTGTACCAAAATAATAAGGCTGTTCTGGACATACATTTTCAATCAGCCAACGCATCTTACAAGCAGGAAAGTAAGGAGAAAGAGGTAATCCTGTAATATCATAGATTTCCTCTTTATATTCTTTATAACGCGATGCGATATCCTTCGCACGAGCACATTGCCATACCACCGCATTTTCATAAGTCTTTCCTTGATTATCCCACATAACTGTAGTTTCTCTTTGATTACTAATACCTAAAGCACGAATCAAATTTTTATCAATTCCTGTCACACTAATTAATTCTGTAACTGCTAAAATGGTATTCTGATAAATTTCGATTGGATCATGCGAAACATATCCCTTCTCATTAATGATTTGTTTATGTTTTTTATCAACTCTTTTGATTAAATTTCCCTTTTCATCAAAAAGAATTGCCTTCGTACTTTGTGTACTTTGATCAATACTAATTACATATCCATTCATAATGATTCTTCTACAGTTTTCACAATCCCTTTGGCATCCAATCCATAATACGCAAACATTTCTGTATTTGTGCCAGGAATCAAATGCTCATCCGGAAGATTTTTTTCAACCAATCTCTTAGGACAATTTTGGGATAAAGCTTGAGCTACTGCACTACCAAGTCCTCCTTGAGGTGCATGTTCTTCAATGGAAACAACTAGTTTTACATCCTTTGCCACATCTACAAAAGTATTCACATCAAATGGTTTTATACAATACATATCAATCAACCCTGTAGAAATTCCTTTGGCATTTAATATTTCCATAGCTTCTTTTGCGTAAGGAACCATTTCCCCACATGCCACCAACAATACATCTTTTCCTTGACCTAAGACATTGGCTTTATTTAATGTAAAATCCATATTTTCATCATAAATATCTTGTGTCGCACTTCTTGAAACACGAATATAAGCAGGCTCTTTATCTTCTAATAAGGCCTCTACTAGTTTTGCGGTTTGAAAGCGATCACTAGGATTATATACTCGCATTCCTGTTAAGGCTGACATAGCCGCAAAATCCTGACAAGAATGATGTGTCATACCTAAAGCACCATAACTCACCCCACCTGAAATACCAATCAAAGTTACATTCGTATTTGAATAGGCTACATCCACTTTACATTGTTCATAGCTTCTTGTTGTTAGAAAGCTTGCTGGTGAGGCCGCAAACACTTTTTTTCCACACGCTGCTAAACCTGCTGAAATCCCAACTAAATCTTGTTCCGCAATTCCAACTTCCACTGCCTGTTTAGGAAACTCATTAAAGAATGGTGTTAGAGATCCAGACCCTCTTGAATCGGAGCAAGTAACAACAATGTCACGGTCTGTTTTTGCCTTTTCTAATAAAACGTCACAAATAGCTTGACGGTTTGTGATTTTATTCATTTTTAAGTACCTCCTCAATATCCTTTAATCCAATTTCATATAATTCTTTTGTCACTAAGCCATGATGCCAAGCCTTTTGATTTTCCATATAAGAAACACCTTTTCCTTTTACTGTATGTGCAATCACACATGTAGGTTTTCCTTTACACTCTTTGGCATCCTTGTAAGCTTTTGATAATTGCGAACAATCATTTCCATCCTTAACTTCAATTACATTCCATCCAAAAGCTCTAAACTTTTCTGCCAAGGAAGCCGTTGACATAACCTCATCTGTCGTGCCAGAAATTTGAAGTCCATTTAAATCAATTGTGGCACACAAATTATCTAGCTTATATTGAGCTGCTGCCATCATTGCTTCATAGATAGAACCTTCTGCCATTTCGCCATCACCCATAACTACATAGGTACGATAGTCTTTTTCATCCATCTTTCCAGCAAGAGCCATACCTACGCCCACTGAAAGTCCATGACCTAATGAGCCTGAATTGATTTCAATTCCATTGACTTCTGTGTTTGGATGCCCAATAAATTTAGAATTGTATTGAGAAAATGTATCAATGGCTTCTTGTTTATCAAAGAATCCTTTATCACCTAATACACAAAACAAAGCATCCGCACAATGTCCTTTGCTCAATAAGAAACGATCACGATTTGGATCTGTAAAATTTTCTGGTCCAACATTCATAATGTCATAATATAAAGTAACTAAAATATCAATTACACTTAAATCTCCACCAACATGTCCAGCTTTTGATTTGTACATCATTTCAAGAATATCTTTTCTCAATTCATAACTTTTCTTTGTTAAAAAATCCATTTTATTCACCTCTAATATATGCCTTTACTTCTTCTTCATTATCATCATATAAATCTGGCTTCACACCAATGTACTTACATGCCTCATATAAAACAGGAACAATATCTTTATGAATACCTACACAATGATGAATGTAAGGTCCTTCTACGATTTTTGCCTCTAAACGTTTCCAATTCTTAACCTCAACCCAAACATACGTTCCTTTTGTATAAGGTCCATCTACACCTTTCGCATTTCCTAACAACAAGGAATAATCTCCATTATCTCCATCAAAACGACATAAAGTCATTTCACCATGCTTTGCTTCAAACTCTACAGCACCTGGATAATCAAACGCCAATGGATACCCAATGGTTGGCTTGCATGAAGAGCATGAAATTGGCCATGGTCCACAATGTTGTAGAAGTTCTGCATTATCATTATCTGGATGACGCACGGTCCAATCCGCAAAGAAAGTTCTTGTTTCATCCATACCTGCTGCTTCAGCCATAACGGCTGTAATTGCACCATGAATATCTGTTTCACAAACAACAGGGAAGCCTTCTTCATTCAATAAAGAATTGGCTGCACATGGCATAATGCCAATTTCATCTTGTAAAGCATTCCAGCATTGAATAGCACCCACATTACATCCATATTTTGTAGCCAAATTTCGCACAGCCACCTTTAATGCGGCTACATTTTCCAATTGTTCATCATTCAGTGTGACATTAAAATTTTCTTTACAATATGTGATGGTTTGCGCAACCATTTCTCCTTCTTCTTTTGCTTTTTTCATTTCACTTGTAAGCTCTGGTAAAGGAATGGGAGCCAATTGAATATTAAATTTTTCTAGTAATTCTCCTTCATTACACATTGTTGACCAGAAATCAAATGGACGAGGGCCAATTTGTAGAATACGCGTATGCCTAAAAGCTTTTACTACGTTACATACCGCTAAGAAATTGTTTACTCCTCTTTCAAATTCTTCATCCTCTAAATTACAATTTGTAAGATATGTAAACGGAATTTTAAAACGTCGAAGTACCTTACCTGTTGCGAATAGGCCACATTGTGAATCTCTTAAACGAATTCCTTCTTCACTAGGTCTTTCATCTCTTGGTCCCCATAATAAAACCGGTACATTTAATTCTTTTGCCAGACGTGCCACTTCATATTCGGTTCCAAAATTTCCATGAGGAAAGAATAATCCATCTACTTTTTCAGCCTTGAATTTTTCAACAATCTTTTTACAATCTTCATCGTCATGTAAAAGTCCATCTTCTGCGATATCATCAATATCGACATAATCCACTTTCATTTGTGTTAATTTTTCACGTGTATAGTTCGCATATTCTACTGCTGCTGGAGCAGAAAAAATACTTCTTCTTGTTGGCGCAAAACCAATTTTAATATTTGTCATTATTATAGCCCTCTTTCTTTTGCGAGATTCACAGCTAAATCAACTAAATAATCCGCATCCTCTTTACATACATATCCTTTTGATACTTGCATTTTTGTATCTTTTATACATAAATCACGATAATTTTCTAAGTTTCCATATAATTGCTTCAACATACTTGCACTAAAGGCTTCTTGATAGCCAAATAAAATATCTTTATCTGTATTTGGATCAATAATACTGTTTCCTGGTTCAATAGTACTTGTTGAATTATAAATTCCAGTTGGATAATTTAATAAGCAAGTTCGTAATCCTCCAATGGTGTTTCCAAAGGCATCTTTTTGATTATGACCTTGTCCATCAATTTGAATTTGCGAACAAGACCTTGGTCCAACACCTTCTTCAACCCACCGAAATAAGTTTTTAAATCCTGCCGCAAATAAAATTTGAGAAGGATAATTATTCGCTTCTGAATGCTTACCTATATATTGAGGTAAATGATGTATTCGAATTAAATCTGGATCATTTTGGTAATAATTCACATAATTATACATTGTGTCATGACTTGATCCTGTCACTTCATAGTTTCGATACATAAAATTATATTGATCACTATCTTCTCTTTTTGTAGAATAGGCATTCATTTGTGAGTTTTCACTCTCTGTCTGCATTGAGATAAATGGTTGTTCTACATATTCAACGCGTGTCAATTTATAACTATAATCACGTGTCACTTCATATTGATTCACTGGAATCACCCAATGCCTTACACAACCTCCTGCAAAGTAACCATCAAAAACACATCCATCTTTTTTAACTTCTTTTCGATACGCAAAGCTATTGATGTATCGTACCAAATATGCAGCCGATTGAGACCATCCTGTTAAGTGGATATATTTAGGAGCATAGGATTTCAATGGATTTAAATCCGATGGTTCTCTTAATGTCCATGCTAAATCTGTCAACATATCCCAGAATAGACCTGGTTCATAATGGATATCAATATCAGGCAAATTTCCTTTCTTATATGCATCCTCTAAATCAAAATCAAAAGGATCTTCACATACATTTGGCCAACTTAAGCATTCATATCGTTTAGAATCAAATTCAATCAATTTCGCAATCGTATTTGGCTTTGAAGTAATACCTACATAGATATCTCCATCTCGAATCAATTTTCGATAGCCTAATATCCACATACGATCAATTTCCATAAAGGATGTTGGATTGATGATTTCAACTACAACATGTCCACTAAATTTTGTTTCCTCTTTAGGCGCTCTAATGATGATTCGATTTGTGTAAGGAACATCTTTGGTTTTAATGTCCACTTCACCCATTTCGCCAACTGTCTTATACACATTGGCTGTACCTTTCACATAGTATTCCTTTTCTACATATCCAAGTTTTGATAGTTGCAAATAACGTTCTGCACTCGCAAACGGATAACTATCTTGTGTAATCGGTACTTCTATTATGTTTTTAATCACAAGCGTAGTGCCTCCTTTTCTTACAACTAAAATTTATAATTGAATAAACTTAACTTCAATAGATTATTAAGCTAAATAACTAAATTTTTAACTAAATTTATAGATTTTATTAAGTTATCCTTTTATAATAAAACCAAGGAGGTGCCATTATGGCTATTACCGCTAAACAAATCGCAAAAGAATTAAACATCTCACCGGCTGCCGTTTCTATGGCCTTAAATAATAAACCCGGAGTAAGTAATGAAACACGGAGAAAAATCATTGAGACTGCTAAAGCGATGGGATATGATTTTTCAAAAAATGAACTTTCAAAATCAGAAACAAAGACCATTGCCTTTGTCTTTTTCCATAAGAATTTTGTTTTTGACACTCCCTTCTTTACAGAGCTTGCGACAAGTATTGAGACAACTGTACATGATAAAGGATATAAATTATCGGTTTATCATATTCACGATTTAGATAACATTGAAGAACAAATTGATTTAATTCAATACAGTGGATGTACGGGAATGATTTTACTTGGAACCATTATGTCAAATGAACAAATTAAACCTTTTGAAAATGTAAAAATCCCCATTGTTCTATTAGACACATATATCCCGGGTGCTAAGATGGATTGTGTTGTGATTAACAATGTGGAAGGAGCAAGAAGTGCAACGGATTATTTGATTCGAAAAAGAAAAGCACAGCCTGGCTATTTACATTCATCCCAATATTTCCATAATTTTGAGGAAAGAGGAGATGGATTTTTTAAAGCTGTACGCCAAAATGGTATGCCTACTTCAAAATCCATCATCCATACATTATCCCCTTCGGTAGATGGAGCTTATGCAGATATGATTGAACTCATCAACAACAAAGAACCTATTGCCAATTGTTATTTTGCAGACAATGATGAAATTGCGATTGGTGCAATGCGAGCATTTAAAGAAAAAGGATACAAAATCCCAGAAGACATTAGTATTGTTGGCTTTGATAATATGTCCTATTCTCTATATGTAGATCCACCATTGACAACCGTCAATGTACCTAAAAGTTATATGGGAAAAATTGCTGCCAATCGACTAATTGAAATCATGAATGAAGAATTTCATTACACCACAAAAATCGAAATCAACACCAATTTAATGATTCGAAAATCAATAAAATAAGCCAACGAATTCGTTGGCTACTTTTTTTATATGATATGAATAACAACTTGACCATAAGAAGTCATAGGTGTTACGGATTGATCTTGTGCACGTAAAATCAATACGATATATTCTTCCAATTGTGCATCACTAGGAACCATAAATCTTGTACATTCTTTCCAAGGCTCAAATACACGAATTTTTTCTTTTCCAGAATAGGTTGAGAAACAATCAAAATGTTCCCAAATGACAGAATATGTATCTTCATCTGGATCCGTTATTTGAGATTTTAAATCCACAATTTGCCCAGGCTTTGCGTTAATATCTAAGGTATCTATTTTTACAATAGGTGCATGATTGGCATCCTTATATTCTGAATAACACCATTTTGCTCGTGCGGCAAAATCTTCTTGATACGCTTTAATAAATGGATTGAATGTAATTCCTTCTCCACTCATCGGATTGCCTTGGCTTGATTTTTTAGACTCATCATCAAATAAACGTCCAAGAATGGTTGGGTAAGCATAATTTTCCATTCCTCTTAAACCAAATTGAAATAATGGAATATAGGTATTACTATCGCCTTCACCAATAAAATCATAAGAATCCATATGAATCGGTTCTACGCCTGGAAAACCAAAATCCAAAGTCGATGTCAATCCAAACTGATAAACATCTGCTTCTCCTTTAATCCTTCGACCATCCCCCATTAAATGATAAGCATCCATTAAATCGGAAGTATGATTATGAATATTTTCAAGCATCCATTTTCCTTTAAACATGTCTACACAATCTTTTTGTGTCGCATTTGATGCATTATATACGCCATAATAATATTCTGGTGATAAACATACTAAATCCGGATATAACGAATCAATATGAGAATCTAGATAACTATTATCTTGTCCTACGTGTTTAGAAACGCCTAAAATTCGTGCTTTAGAAACCACTTTTTTATATATAAATTCCCATTCTTTTGTATCATGAAATTCTTCATAGATGGATAATAAAGCACGTACAATTGTATTAACTCCACCCCACGATTGAAGATAAAGTGGCTCTTCATTTTCATCCAATAAATATTTTTTGATTAAATCGGATCCTTGCGTATCAAAGCGAACATCCCCTTCAAATTCAATGTTTCCATATTTTGTGATATCAAGTAAATGTTCTGGACTTGGAAATGTTGGATCATGTTTTATAAGATATGGATAGGCATTGGCATAAGGACCTTTCCAAAGGTTTTCAATCCATCCCATTGGGAAAGGACGAAATGCTTTTAAATCTTTCCCATTTGGATCTGGACCGTAAGAGGTTCTAGGCCTTTCAAGCCCTGCAGGTCCACTTGTTCGATAGTGTGGAGTTACTTCACCTAAAGTATGAATTCCATCTCCATTAAAATGATATTGACTGGATGTATAGACAACGCCAAGTAAATTGATTTCATTTAAATATAAACATAAATGAATCAAAGAATTCATATCATCCACTTCCATATCGGTAGTGATAATTGTTCTTACTTTATTCATTTGTTTACCCTTTGATAATTGGAAACAGATTGTGGTTCAATAAAATCATAAGTTTTTCCTTCTACAGGTTCTGTAATAATTAACATTGTACTTGTATCCAATCCTGCATCTTTTACTGTATTCCAATTCACTTCTACCATAGCCTGTCCAGCTTTTACTTCTTGACCAACTTTCGCAAGCATTTTAAAGCCTTTTCCATTTAAAGAAACAGTATCCACTCCAATATGAACTAAAACACCCGTTCCATCTTTCATACGTACCGCAAAAGAATGCCCAGTAGCAAAAGCAACTTCTACTTTTCCATTTACTGGTGAACAAACCGTTTTTCCTGTTAATTGAAACGCTATTGATTTTCCCATGATTTCATCCGCAAACATCGCATCGCTTACACTTTTAATATCTACCACTTCACCAACACCTAATGATACAATCGCATCATCTTCAATTTCAGGTAATTCTACTACTTCACTTTTTCCAAATAATTTATCAAATAATCCCATATTAACCTAAATCCTTTCCGTTTGATTCAATTACTTTTTTATACCAATAAAATGAATCTTTCTTTCGACGACCTAAATCACCTGTACCATCATCATATTTATTTACATATACAAAACCATAGCGTTTCGCCATTTCTCCAGTAGACGCGGATACGACATCAATCCAACCCCAAGGTGTATAGCCTATTAAATCAACGCCATCTTTTACAGCTTCTAGCATCTGCTCAATATGTTGACGTAAGTAATCAATACGATAAGAATCGTGAATGGATCCGTCTTCTTCTAATTTATCATACGCTCCAAGTCCATTTTCAACAACCATCATAGGTAATTGATATCGATCATAAATTTCATTTAGCGTATAGTGTAATCCTTTAGGATCAATTTGCCATCCCCAATCACTCGCTTTTAAATAAGGATTGGCAATACCACCAACTAAATTACCTTTGACCTTCTTATTGACTTCTGGATCTGCCGATTCACAAGTAGACATATAATAAGAGAATGTAAAGAAATCTATAGTTCCTTCTTTTAAAATTTGTGCATCCCCATCTAAAATATATGAAGTATCGATATGATTTTCTTCAAAGAAACGATCCATATACGAAGGATAATAGCCACGAACATGCACATCGGACACAAACCAGTTCATTCTTCTATTTTCTCTTTGCGCTTTTAAAATATCATCTGGATTACAAGTATGTGGATATTTGGTTGCGAATAAGGTCATATTTCCCATTTTAAATTGTGGATATTTTTCGTGTGCTAATTTCACAACTTTTGCGCTCGCAATAAACTGATGATGTAAAGCTTGATAACGTACTTGTTTTTCATCTGGCACCTTATTAACAGGTCCTGTATATCCTTTCACACATCCAAGAGATAATATAGCTCCCATTGGCATCGTTCCAGAATTGATTTCATTAAATGTTAGCCAGAATTTCACTTTATCTTTATATCTTTCAAAAATCGTTTCACAATAATGTACATAATGATTGATACATTCTCTTCCATACCATCCATTATACGTTTCAACAAGTCCATAAGGAATTTCATAATGAGAAATAGTGACTAAAGGTTCAATTCCATATTTTTTTAATTCATCAAAGACACGATCATAAAACAATAATCCTGCTTCTAATGGTTCTTCTTCCATGCCTGTTGGAAAGATTCTTGACCAGTTAATGGACATACGGAATATTTTAAATCCCATTTCAGCGGCCAAGGCAATATCTTCTTTATAATGATGATAAAAATCCGTTGCTTCTCTAGAAGGATATAAAGTACCTTCTTCAAAATCCACGGTCACTCTTTTCGGACATGTATGAGAACCGTTCGTGCAATGATCTGAAATCGATGCACCTTTTCCATCTACATCCCATGCACCTTCATATTGGTTTGCCGCTGTGGCTCCTCCCCAATAAAAATCTTTTCTAAATGTTTTCATTTCTTTACCTCTTTAAAAAAGGCAGTCAAGACCAAAGTCTTAATCTGCCTTGAATTTTATCTATTTTGCTTTTTTAGCTTTTGGTTTGAAGTTTTGTAAACCATTTGCATCATCACCAAATCCTGTGATAATTCCAACGATTAATGAAACAACAAAGGCAACACAACATCCGATTACACCGAAGATGAAGTTATTTCCAGGTCCACCAGCATATCCTAAAATACATAAGATGTTACTAGCTCCCATAGTATAGAAAGCTGAACCTGTAAGACCAATGATCAAACCACCAATTAATCCACCAATTGTATATGAAATCATGGCACGCTTGTTACGGATTAATACAGAGAATAATGTTGGCTCTGAAATACCACCCACAATCAATGTAACCATGTTTGTACCAGCTAAAGCTTTTTCATTACCTTTTGTACGTAAGAAATAAGCTACACTCATTCCCATCAAAGCTAAGTTTGCTGCTTGAGATCCTGCAAGTACTAATGGATCATATCCTAATGTAGTGATGTTTAATAATGCAATTTGAATAATCGCAACGTGCATACCAGTCGCAACTAAATACATCCAGAATCCACCAATTAAAGCTACCGCTAAGAATCCACAAGTATTTTGTAATAATTCGAAGAAAGCTGTTAATCCTAAAGATACCCATTGTCCAATAGGAGCTAATGCACAGAACATAACAGGAACCATTACGCCTAATGTTAATAATGGAACACCAATAATCTTAATAGAAGTAGGAACGATTTTATTGACAAAGCTATATACATATTTTAATACCCAAACTGTTAATAATGTAGGTACGATAGATGAAGTATAGTTATTTAAAGCCATCGGGAAAATTCCATAAATACTGAAGGCTTTACCCGCTTCAACAATTGCCAAGATTTTTGGATCAATCAACAAGCACATCAATAACATTGTTAATGGAATACTTGTATTTAACTTTTTGGCAGCTCCATAACCTACATAAACAGGCATGAAGTAGAAACCACATTCACCAACGATATAGAAGATTTGCATTAAATCACAAGTTTCAGGCAATACATTTAATAAACTTGGTCCTAATAATGCATAGAACATTTTAAACCATCCAGCACCCATCATGATTGGTAAGATTGGTGCAATCGAACCAGAAATATAATCTAATACTTTTCCTGGAACTTTCTTAATATCAAATGGTTCTTTATCTAAGTTTTCATCAATTGCTTCGGCTGTTCCAATACCAGCTAAAGCACAGAATTCAGGATATACATCCGATACTTGTTGTCCAATAATAACTTGGAATTGAGCACCGGAAAATTGAGCTCCTAATACTCCTTTAATTTGTTTTGTTGCTTCGACATCAATTTTTGATTTATCTTTAAAATTGATTCTTAAACGTGTCATACAGTGTACAGCAGATGTAATGTTGTCTTTCCCACCAACTTTTTCAAGAATCTGCGTACATAATTCTTCATATTTTGCCATATTTGTTAATTCCTCTCTCTCTTTAATACAGCTAATTTATGCTTAAAGAACCTTTTTTGGCGCCATTTAGGTTCCTTTTAGCCAAAATAAAAACCTGATACAAAGACAATAAGAAAAATAAACATTTCCCTATCACTTATGCATCAGGTAAAGCCCACTTAAGGTTACAATCCTTCTCTAGCACAAAGTCTATTCAAATGTAACATCAAATATAATAACTCTTCTTCGCCTGGTTCCACATTCAAACAAAGAATGAGATATTGTTTAATTTTTTCCGTTGTTTCTTCCAACTGCGGATATTCCATTTTCACCTTTTCGTACATCTTTACATTTTCCGATTTAGATTGGTCCATCTGATTTGTTCGCTTCAACAAATACTTAAGATGTGTTACAAACCTAGCATACGCAAACTCATTACGATTAATTGAAATACCCATTGTATCTTCTACAATATTGGTAATATCTTCTACAAATTGCTCTGTCTTATCTTCTTGAGATGTTGATGCGTTTACTTTCGCATCCACAAAATGCATCGCAATATTACCTGCTTCACTTTTAGGCAAAGTCACTTTTAATTTCTTTTTTATCAATTTTAAAGCCCATTCACCAAGCTTCATCTCTTTTTCATAAAGATGACGAATTTCATTGACTATTGGATTTGTGATAACCAAACCTTTATTGGCTCTTTGAATCGCAAAATTCAAATGATCTGCCAATGTAAAATAGAATGTTCTACCAAATTCAATTTCTAGATATGCGTTTGCCTTTTCGATAATTTCAAAGGTTACATTCATTAAATCTTCAGATAATTCATTCAACAATGAAATGTGATGCTCATCTAAATCATAATATGTACGATCAATTTGAGAAAGTTCTATTTCGTAAGGAGGCTTTTTAAATCCAATTCCTTTACCAAAAGCTATAAGTTCTCGATTGTTGTCGTCGACACAAATAGATACATTGTTGTTTATATTTTTTACTACCTTCATACAAACCCCTTTGTAAAATTAAGCCGCTTCAAAAGCAACAATCTAACTTACACAATTAGAATAATATTTTTTGAAAGCGCTGTCAAATTAATTACAACTAAATCCTTAACTTAATTTTAACTCATTTTTTACAATTTAGTAAATTTTACTTAATCAATTCAAATTGTTTAAGAGCGATGCTCTTTTCCCCTTTATATATAAAATACAAGGCTTTCTTTCCAGTTTGAATATGTATACTTGAACTAAATTCTGTCCAGTTCTCACAAGCAGAAATCTGAATTTCAGCTACATTTTCTCCATGCATTTTCTCTCGAACATATATCATTCCAGAGCCTTTTGATTTTACTAAAACCGAAATTGATTTTAATTTTTCTATTTCAAAATATTTAAATCCAATCACTGTTCCATCATAGATATCTATAATAGAATCTTGTAGGATAGCTGGATGATAAATCAAATCGGTTTTTACACTTGATAATAAAGCTTCTTTATTCATTAAGACACATGCGATATAAGCAGGATATACTCCTATTCCCTTTAATGGTTTTCCATTTAATCCACAAGAAGTCATTTCAGCTTGAGAAAATGTACCATCTTCATTCATACATATTTCTTCGGCAACTCCTTGTCTAGAAAATTGATGTTTGTTTGTGTGTCGATGTCCAAATATATAATAATGTCCTTTAATTTCTACAAGTGATCCATGATTATTTCCATAATAATATGTAGCCGTTTTATCCACACCGATATTTCCATTGGAATGTAAAACGCCCTTATATACGAAACCTTTATCTGGATAATCAGACATGGCATAACAAAGTTCATGGCTTAATACACTCGAATAAATGAAATAATATTTTCCATTAAATTTTCGCATAGATGAAGCTTCAAAAAATTCATGACCTTCAAAGCCTGTTCCCTTTGAATTTTCTACACCAGGAGTAATCATTTTATAATCACCCTTTAGTGTCAACATGTCTTCTTCTAATTGACATACCCAACTGCCATCACACTTTACATTAAAATGCTTTAATTGATCTTCAGGAATTCTTTTTTTAATTCGTTCAATGACTTCAGGTGTCGAAGAAAAACCAGAATATAGATAGATTTTTTGATCATCATCAATAAAAATACCTGGATCAAATTGTTGACGATCACCGGCTTTCATTCCCCATATTTCTCCATTTGGATGTTTTACATGTCCATAAAAGGTAAAAGGGCCTTCTGGTGTCAAACTTGTCGCAACCGAAATTGTTTTTGAGTTGTCTAACCCATAGTATAGGTAGTATTTGCCATCCTTTTCAATACAATCCGGTGCAAACATGAGCCTTTCTTTTGTTTCATTTAGCGGATCTTCTTTACCATCATAGATAATTCCATGATTCATCCAATTACTTAAATCATCAATCGGACAAGACCATACCGTATAAGGCTTCATACAATAGGTTGTTCCATTAAATTGATCATGAGAACCATAAACATATAAACGATTGTTAAATACTCTAGGTTCTCCATCTGGAACATATTCCCAAGATGGAAGATACGGATTAAATACTTGTTTCATCATAATTCAACAATAACCGGCATATGATCATACAACCAATTTTTTACCATATCTGTCCATTTTTCTACGATGGGACTTATTTGATCAACATATTTTGCCGTGCTTTGATCCGCTAAAGCATAGCCATGTTTTCCTTTTTCAAAGATATGCATTTCATAGTCAACTCCTTTTTGAGCAAGAGCTAATCCCATGAATAATGTTTGTTTTGCTGGGACAAGTTCATCTTGAGAAGTACACCACAAAAACATGGGTGGTGTAGTTTCAGAAACTAAATGTGCTGGAGAACAAGCTTCTAATTGTTCTTTAGATGGATTGCTAGTACCAAACAAAGATATATAGATTGGATTATTTTCAAGTACACCTTGCTCATCTTTTATCTTTTCTGTATAGTCACTAATACCATATCCTACAATTGTTACCGTTGGCTTTAAATCAGCTGCCTGGCGATGAAAATAAGAAGTAATGATTTCCTTATCATAATAGACACTATACATAAGAACATTATGTCCACCTGCCGAAAAACCACATAAACCAATTTGATCTGCATTTATTAACCACATATCACTTTTATCACGAATATACAGTATTGCTGCAGCAATATCTAACATTGGATTAGGAAATAAACTATCTTCATCTACTCCAAATTCTTTATTAGTGAAAAGATCATTTTTACTCAATTTTCCTTTTTGATACACAGAATAGCGAAGTACAAAAGCATGATAACCCATCGCATTAAAACGAAGTGCAATTGGTTCTGCCTCTCTATCTGAACAAAATAAGTTTGCTCCACCAGGACAAATAATGATTCCCGGTCGTTTCTTTCCATTTAACATTTCCTTAGAGTCATCTAAGATATAAGAAGTTAATGTAACATATTCTCTATTTCTTAATCTTGTTGTCTCTACGATCATTTTATTCTCCCTGTCCTAAAGTAATAGGACCTTCAATGCCAAAAGGCTCGATCATCAAGAAATGAGATAAATAATCTCTTTGTTGAGTACCTAAAGTATTGGTTACTTCAATTTTAATTTCATTTTCTCCTTCACAAATAAAATCCGTTAAATCAAATGTATATGGATAACATATTTTTGTATCTACAAGTTGACCATTCATAAATACTTGCACGCTTTCATGAGCTCTTCCTAAATCAAGTACAGTCTCTTTCTTTTCTAAATTAATCTTTGCGCTATATTGCACGGTTCCTGATTTAGCTTCATAGCCTGGAATATTTTGAATGCATGTTAATGTAGTACAATCGATGTCTTCATTAAAGTTTGGATAATGCATGCTATCTACAAATTTTACAGTCCATTTTTCAGGCAATTCAACAGAATGATATGTAATCTTTTTTTCTTTCTTTGCAGGCAACATTTCATCACAAACAATATAAATAGAAGATTGATAAGGGGTTAATTGTAAGGTTCCATCAAATTCATAAAATACATCATCAAATGCATCATAACGATAGATGTTTCCTTTTTCTTTAAACTGGATTGTTGTATGAATCTCTTTACCTATATTTTCATTAAAGAACATATAAATATGTTTATCGTCACGAACATATTCTGACATCACGAGATCTTTTTCTTCACTCGATAAAGATACAGATTGATACTCTTGCAAATCAAGTTCAACTAAAGAATGTACAGTAGAATGTTCTTTCACTTTATCCCATTGAATATCTTGATATTCTCCCAAAACTTTTGTTGGGTAGGCATCAATAAATATGACTTGAACATTATTTTCAACCATTTCGTTTAATACACCAATCATATCACCAGGTATTGCCATTCCATAAGGAATGATTAAACATTCAAATTTAGTTTTGTTAATCGTATATACATTGTTTGAAATAGATGCCTGCAGTAGATAATCTCTTGATACGATGTCAAAAGAAATTTGTTTTTCTGTTAAAGCACGACATACTTTTTCAATAGGCATATAGTTGCCTGCCCATTCCATTTCCGCAGGATAGAATACACCTACTTTAGCTGGATAATGACCCTCTCTAAAAATAGACATTACACGATTCATATAATTGTCTAATGTTGAAAACATTCGAAATTGAGGGTTATGTCCATGCGCATAGAAATGAGGAGGACAATCCCAATCCGGAAATTTCTTAGGATCAAAAGCATGAGGAACAATAAAATTCACGCCACGAACCATTAAGGAATCCGCAATCCATTTCATCATTCGTAATCCTTCATTCCATCCATAAGCCCCAAATGCCTCACACATCAGTCTTCCTTCTTTTTTCGGATCAAGATGTGCTGCAGAAGCGCCTAATTTTGCCAAGGCGTAATGATAAAATTCACCATTACTGCCTCCTGTTGAAAAGGCATCGTGATGATAATTCATTCCAGGAACAATTTGTCCACCAATCACATCAATACCAGATACATGCATTCCTTGTTGTCCACGAAAGAAATGACCTGTTCCATAGCCTAATCTTGCATGAGCTCCATTGTCTTCAATCGTATGTCCTAAATACCATACACCATGGTTTTTACACCATGAAGCTAATACTTCTGTAAAATTCTCATTATAAAGTTTTGTGATTAAATCCATATATTGAAAACGAATTTCACTCTCTTTACCATTTCCAACATACCATAGAAGTGGTAAATATTTCATTTCAAATCCTAATTCTTTTTCAAGTCCATCACGCCATGGTAAAGGCATATCTTTTCCAATTGGACATTCAGGTCCTTTATCATTGCCAAATCGTGGTTCGTCGGAGAAAAAGCCTAAAATCGTCTTTCCAAATTCATCTTTATAATGTTGATAATGAGGTTCATATACTTCATCAATCAAAACTTGCGTAGCCTCTTTGATTAGTGGATTTAAATAATCCTTGGTTGCCTCTTCATTTCCTTTATCTGTTTCAAAAACAGTAAAAATACTATAGGCTCCTTCAGGTACATCTAACGTCAGCAATCGATCACTCATACGCATTTGTGAAGTAATATCAACTAGAGTCGTTGGATCAATTGAATCAAAATCTTTAGTGGATTGAGTTGTGCGTTTTGCAATATATACACCCAACACATTAAATCTTTGGGTTACTTTTCCTGTAAAACTTCTTCCTCGAGTAATTCTTAAATCAATACGTGCCTGGTTCATAGGTCCTTGAACATCAAAGCGACGTACATGAAGGTATGATTTTAAATATTGTGGATAATCCTTCACAATTTTTCCATTCGCATAGCCTGTTGGAAAGTGAGAATCATCTAAAATCCACATTTTCATATCCTTTTCTTTTACTTTTTTTAGAATGCAATCCATATCTGACCACCATTGATTCCCAACAAAATCAGGATGAGGTCTAGCTTCAACACATAAGGCTTTCATTCCAGAATCATAAATTTTATCTACGTATTCTTCTAATACTTTATGATCTTCTCCATGTTGCCAAAAAAATGGAAATAAGTAATTTTCTTCTTCTTTTTTAAATATTGTTTTATAGCCACCCATAATTTCCTCCTTTATTTTCGAAGTTGATTTCTATATTGTTTAGGTGTAATTCCGTGTTTTTGTTTAAAACGTCTAAAAAAATAACTATGGCTTTCATATCCTACCGCATAAATAATGTCATCAATAGATAAATCTGTGTCCATTAACAGTTCTTCTGCTCGATAAAATCTTCTCGATTGAAGAAGTTCTTTAAATGTTTTATTGGTTTGTTTTTTTATCAACTTACTTAAAGCATAATCAGGTTGATTTAATCGATTTGCGATTTCAACTAAAGTTGCATCTTTGTAATTATTATCGATATAATCCAAACTCATTTCCACCAACAATTCTTCAAATTTCTTTGTGGTTCCTTTTGTCGTTTTATTCACATTACGAACAAGATACATAAATAACAAGCCCATCGTCACTTGATTTTCCTTGTAATCGTCCTCTTCTTCATATAAGGACTGAATCATATTTTCAATAAGATTTTGAATTTGAAGAACATCTGAGACATGAAATAATAAATACTCTCCGGCATTGCCATTTCTTTTCAATATATCCACCAAAAATTTTGCGATTATATTATCATAGCCAATCATGTCATAAACGACATCAAAGAAAGAAGGAAGAATGATAAAATTAATCGCAATATCCTCTTTTCCAGCTTTTTTAATTTCATGCCAGGAATGTTGATTCAACAAAAGGATTTCTCCCTTATTTAAAATGACTTCTTTTCCATCGATAAAATGATGGATTGTACCTTGCACAACATACATCATTTCAATATAGTCATGTTTATGATTAGGAAAATCGATAAAACGTGTATGTGTTCGTACTGTAATTAATTTTTTTGGATCCAATACCTTTTTACTTTCAATTTCAAATTGATTTAAATTTGTATATTCTGACTTTTCAATCGTATTTCCGTTTAAAATTTTTTCTTCTTCAAATGTGATTTGTTTCAATTTATCTAATAGCGTAGGATTCATATACAAATAATAACATAATTCATTTTTTATTTTTCATATAAAAATTTTTCAGGTAGAGTTACATTAAAATCAACAGCTAAATCCCTAAAATTTTGGGCTGTGATTGTCTGAAGTTTATCTGGTCGCATACTTAACATTTTCACAAGAATTTCCGCCGATTTTTCAGCTGTATGCATAAGTCCAAATGTTAAATCAAAATCAAAGCCTGCCGCAAACATTCCATGATGAGCCCAAATAGCTAAATCATATTCTTTCATAAGTTTTGAAGTTTCTACTGCAATATCTCTTCCCCCAGGAACCATCCAAGGTACAACGCCAATTCCTGAAGGAAATACTACTGGACATTCCGTTGCCATTTCCCATAATTCTCTTGTAAATATTTCATCTTTTAATGGTAAAACAAACGTAAGTGCAATGATATTGGTTGTGTGAGCATGATAAATAACACGATATTCTGGATTCACTAACACTTTTACTTCATGATTCATTAAATGGCTAGGAAGTTCCGATGTAGGTCTTCCTCCATTCACAAGTCCCCAAACAATACGATAGTTTTCTCCTTTATCATCAAGTTCAATCATACAAATAGAATCTTCTGGTTTAAGTATCACATTACGAAAATATTTTCCTGATCCTGTTACTAAGAAATACTCATTCGCAAGAATGGGAACACTTGTCCCGATTGGTTTCCATTCTTTTGGTTCAAAATTTTCTTTCACCAATTCCACTTCTTCTTTTTTTACACGATATGATAGATTTCCACCATTTCTTTCATGCCAACCTTGATTCCATCCATCATCACACATTCGAATAAAGCCTTTGACAAATTCCGCTTCTAAAAATTTCATTCTCTTCTCCTCCTATTATCGAACAATAATATCTACTGGTACATTAAAGATTTTCGCAATCTTTTCAATTGTATCAATGTGTTTTCCTACAGCCGCAGCCATATGATGCGTTGGTCCAGCTTGTGACCAACGATTCACAAATTCTCTCGCCGAACAATTAAATCTCGTTCTCATATTTGTATCTCCAAAGCGGAAAATGTCCCCTTCTTCATTTACGCCTTGAGCAACCACAAATTTAAAGTGTCCATCCTGATCCTGGGTAATCGCAAGATAGGTTACATCTGTAGCTGGTGGATAGAATTGGGTTAAATAGCCACCACCTGTTTTTCCATGGAAAACATCAACAATTTTCATTGTAGGTTTATGTGCTTGAGAAAAATCAGCATCTCCAGATCCAGAATGTCCGATAATACATATGTCTTCATCAAAATCAATGGAATACATTTCGGCTAATTGACCTGTTCCTGAGATTGTTTTCAAAATACTCATGGCCATTGCGACTTTAATATCACCTTCAACGGCACAAGCTGTTCCTTGTTTAATCAACATAGAGAAGGCTGGAATCAACATACTATCAAGCTTTCCTGCAATTCCTTGAGCATAACCATCATAATGGGATGCGATCATCCCAATTTCTTCTTCTTTTACCCATTGTTCAAATGCAACAACATATTTAGCCATATCCCATACTGTTTCAATGGTAGCTTTACCTTCGATTTCAAATGTATCCAGAATATCTTCGGCTTTTTCTTTGATTTTCTTGTCATCTTTTATATTGTCTGCGATTGCCCACATTTTTTCCCAATCAAATTGTTTTGTATAAACCCACATTCGATTGTATAGGTTGGTTTCATCAATGTATAAATCCATCATACCTGGGTAGGGTCTACCAATTTGTGCTAGATTTGTATTTCTAAATCTTCTTCGTACTTGAGCTGCCTTACACCATTCTTCAATTTCCTTTTGTACAATTGGATCTTGTTTACCAACACCAGTAATTACATCATATCTTTTGTTGGCTCTTTTTAAATCGGCAACCATTTCTCCTACAGCTCCACACGCATAAAGTTCGCCAAGCCATTTTTCAATTGTCGTATTGATATAATCGGGTGCTTGTAATTTCTGAATATTGACCAATACAACAGGAACGTTTAAATCACGTATTGCCGGTAACATATTATAGGATGTGGCATAAGTTAATAGTTGTAAAAAAACCACATCTACATCTTCACTTCTAAATAAATCTCCTGCTTTTTGACTAGCTTCCTTTGTCGTTATAATGCCACCATCAATGATTTCTACTGTATTTGGTAATAACTTCTTAAAGTCTTCATATTGGTTTTTAAATTCGGGTACAAGGGATGGAAATTGTGGTAAATAGGCTTCTAGAGCAATTGAAAATACGCCTACTTTTGCGGTTGTGTTTACTAACATTTTATTCTCCTTTATATTCTTTGATATTAAATGAATGATAAATACACATTCTTGCTTCTTGTAAATTTTTTAATTCTTGATTTGAAATCATTTGTGATGCAACATTGCCAATGGCGGTTGCTTCAACAGGACCTGCATATACTGTTTTTTTACATATATTTGCACTTAATTGATTGAGGTAAGATGCCATGCATCCTCCACCCACAACATGAATGCATTCGTATCGCTTTCCTGTCATCTTTTCGATTTCTTCAGCCGTTTTTTGATACCCTTTTGCCAATGAGTGATAAATCACTTTTGCGACTTGTCCAATGGTAATAGGTACTTCTTGCTTACTTTCTATGCATGCTTTTTGTATTTCTTGAACCATACTTTCAGGGGCTAAAAAACGTTGATTTTCAACATCTACAATGGATGAGATGGTTTCTTTACTGGCCATTTCACAAATTTGATCAAAAGAATAATCTTGTGCAATTTCATTCTTTATATTATTAATCATCCACATTCCCATAATATTTTTTAAATAGCGGAAACGATACGCATATCCGCCTTCATTGGTGAAATTATTTTTCCGGCTTTCTTTTAAACAATTAGCTTTTTTTAATTCACATCCCATTAATGACCATGTGCCTGAAGAAATATAGAGTGAATCTTCATTGGTAGGAATTGCTAAGACGGCTGAAGCCGTATCATGTGTTGGTGGTAAAACAACTTTTGTATTATATCCAACAATTTCTTGTATTTCTTTTGTGAGTGGTCCAACATAATATCCTGGTTTTTTTATGTTTTGAAATATTTTTTTAGGATATCCTAAATTTTCAATAAGTTCATAATCCCAATCTTTAGTAGTTGGATTTACGAGTTGTGTTGTCGTCGCATTTGTATATTCGCTTACTTTTTTTCCTGTCAACAGATAATGAAAATAATCAGGTATCATCAACATACTATCTGCTAATTCAAGATTATTTTCGGCTTTCAGTTGATAAATGGTATTAAAAATTTGTTTTTGAATACCCGTACGTTTATATAAATCTTCTTCATTGATTTTTTCATATACTTTTTGGTCCATTCCATTTGTTCTATGATCCCTGTAACTATATACATCATGCATTCGTTTGCCAGAAGAATCCAAGAGTACATAATCGACTGCCCATGTATCAATTCCCAAGGAAACAGGAATAATATCTCTTTTAGTACATTCTTTCATTCCAGCTAGAATATGTTTGAATAATAAATTTATATCCCATATAAGATGGTCATCTTTTTTCTTTAACTCGTTTTTAAATCGATAAATTTCCTCGATTTTTATTTTATTATTTTCTAAATGAGCTAAGATATGCCTTCCACTGGATGCTCCAATATCAATAGCTAAATAATAGTTCATATCATCGTCACCTCATAAACAAGATATACGATTTTGTAAAAAGATATAAGGATGTTATTTGATTTAAAAAGTGTCTTTATTTGCAAATAAAAAAGCCGCCTTATTAAGAC
>CAVGPK010000021.1:0-16191 GCA_963631155.1 bacterium
ATATACGATGGAAAATATACAAAGACGGAAATTTTAAAAAAATGGAATGATATTGATTATATTAAAAAATTGGCTTCTGATTATAGCTTTTTAAATTCCTCAGATTTAAATGATTCAAATTATAAAGTGAAGCTTGAAGGTTATTTGTTCCCAGATACTTATTATCTGGAAAAAGATTGTTCTATTGATGATATTACAAGAATTATGTTAGATAGATTCCAACAAATGTATGATGAAAATAAGAAAGCGTTTAAAAGTAGTGACTACAGTGTTCATGAAATTGTTTCTTTAGCTAGTGTTGTTCAATTTGAAGCAAGTTCATCAAGTGATATGAAAACGATTGCTGGTGTATTCCAGAATCGTTTAGATCAAGGAATGATGTTGCAATCAAGTGTTACAGTATGTTATGCATTATATGATGATTTTAATGATCCTCAAGATTGTGAAACAAATTCAACAATTGATTCACCATATAACACATACTTACATACAGGTATTCCAATTGGTCCAATTTTAAATCCGGGAGAAGAGGCAATTAAAGCTGTTTTAAATCCGGATAAGAATGATTATTTATATTTTGCTGCTGATATCTATAAAAAGAAAGATGGTGGAGTATATTATTCAAAAACTTATGAAGAACATTTGGCCATTTGTGAAGAACTTGGACTAAATCTTGATTAATCTAAAGGATATGCTATAATTTTTGTTGCTAAATAAGGAGTGTATACCATGGCAAATGAAAAATTTTATGTAACCCAGGAAGGGTATAATGAATTAGTAAATGAACATGAAAATTTGATTCATAAAGTTCGTCAAGAAGTAATTGAAGAGTTACAAGAAGCACGTGCACAAGGTGACTTATCTGAAAATGCCGATTACGATGCGGCGCGTGAAAGACAAGCACAAGTTGAAGGTCGTATTCGTGAATTAGAGGCAATGATAAAAAATGCCGAAATTATTACGGAATCCGACGGTAAAAAGAAAGCAAGTAAAAAAGCGACTGTTAAATTAGGATCTATTGTAACGATTGAAGATTTATCTGACAATAAAGTGAATACATTCAATATTGTTGGTACAATCGAAGCCGATCCATTTAATGGAAAATTATCAAACACAACACCTCTTGCAGAAGTGATTATGGACAAAAAAGTAGGCGATGTTGTTACAGTTACTCGTGTTGAAGAACCATACGAAGTAAAAATTTTAGAAATTAAGTAAGAAAAATTTTAAAAAAATACGTATAAGAGAAGGGTGATATTATGAAAAAAACTCTTCTCTTTTTTAGTTTATTTGTATTTTTTGTCTTTACATACTTTAATCGGTATACTCCTGTCTCTTTAGATTTGGCAAAGCCAACCACAATCGAAGTGGAAATAAAGGGTGCTGTGAAAAATCCTGGCGTCTATACATTAAAGTATGAATCGAATGTTAAAGCTCTTATATCGGAAAGTGGCGGATTATTAGAGAATGCGGATGATTCAAATATATCTTATTTGCGCGTTTTAAATGATAAAGATGTTATTGTTATACCAGAAAAAAATGAATCAATTACGCTTGTTTCAATTAATAGTGCATCTGTTGAAGAATTGGATACTCTTCCTGGTATTGGACCTTCCATCGCAAATCGAATTATTGAATATAGAAATGAACACACATTCACAAGTCTAGAACAGATTAAAGAAGTAAAAGGAATTGGTGATGCTTTATTTAATAAAATTAAGGAGTTGATCTGTTTATGATATTTCTTGTAGGTTTTGGATTTGTTTTAGGGCTTGCGATTAAAGATTTTTTAGCTTTTTTACTCTTTTCGTTTGCGTATATTTTGTATTTATCCTTCCGATTTAAAAATAAAATATATGTTTTATTCTTTTGTATTGTATCTATATTTTCCTTTTGTTTAAAATTGGATACTGATAAAGCTCCTGAGATAGGAGATTATCAAATTACTGATATAAGAAACGGATATGCATATGCACAAAATTCAGATTGTAAAGTTATGATTCAAAATATAGAAGGCCTATCTTTTCATGATGTGATTTATATAAATTCTTTTGAAAAAGTTCATACAGATGATAATTTTAACTTATTTTCTTTTACAGATTATTTAAATCAAAAAAAGATTTTTTATAAGGCAAAAAATTATAAAGTAAAGAATATATCCCAATCCATTAAAAGTCGTTTGTATAGATATTTATCTTCTAGAAAGAAAGCAAGTACATATTTATCCTTATATTATCAAATACACGATGATTCCATTACATCCTTATTTACACAACTCGGCTGCGGTATTATCGCTTCCTATTATTTGCTTGAAAAAATATTAAAAAGAAAATTTAATGAAGAAAGTGTTCGCTTTACTTTAGTGTTATGTTTGATTTTATATGGCTATTTCTTTGTTTATTCTCTTGCCTTAGTTCGACTTATCTTATACCAAATTTTTAAATCGTTTCATTTTTCAAGAGAAAATACGCTCGGATTACTAATGATAACTATTGGAATTTTAATGCCTTATGAAATTACATCTTTTGGTTTTGTATTTCCAATCGTTTATTCGTTTTGTGGCATATACCTTTCAAAAAATAAATATATTATCCAAAAATGCATTCTTATAGGTATGATGTTTATATATTTTAAAAAAGTCGATTTGATCAGCTTACTTCTATTTAATTGGATACGAAAAGGATATGGACTTTGTTTTATATTAGGATGGATTCCTGATATAGGTTTATCAAGTATAAATATATATTATGCACCTAGTTTACTTTTTATTGTTTGTTTTCTATGCTTTATTTATTTTTCGATGAAACATTTTAAATGGAAATATCTGTTAATTTTTATGATTCCTTTTATGGAAATTTATTGTAATCCATTCTTTCAAGTGTATTCCATGAATATCGGTCAAGGAGATTGTACTTTGATTGTAGAACCTTTTCAAAAAAGTGCAATTATGATTGATTGTGGACAATCTCTATATCGAGATAACGTTGAAAAAATTATTTATCCCTTTTTACAAAATTTAAATATTCATAAATTGAATTGTTTAATATTGACACATGACGATTACGATCATAGTGGAGGATATGAAAAGTTAAATGAATGTATCACAATTGATAAGGTTATTAAAGATTCTAAAGATACAGTTCAAGTTTCGTATCCTTTTTATTCCTTATTACCTAATCGTCCATATGATGATGAAAATAATCAAAGCATTGTATCTTACTTTTCTTATGATTCATTTACGTTTTTATGGATGGCAGATGCCGGTGTGGAAGTAGAAAAAGATCTTTTAAACACATATTCGATTGATTGTGATTTTTTAAAACTTGGGCACCATGGCTCTAACACGAGTTCAAGTTATGAATTTTTAAAGAAAATAAATCCTAAACTTTCAATTATTAGTGTCGGATATAAAAACAAATATAATCATCCTCATGTTGAAGTAATGAAAAGGCTTCATGATTTAGGTATAGCTTCCTTATCTACAAAAGATTGTGGGAGTATTGCGATTTATACCTTAAAGGATTTTGCTTTTGTTCGTACACAGGATGGAATCTTTGGTATAATAAAGTAGGAGTAAATTTATGTTTTATATTTTATATGGTAAAGATAAAAGTATGATTTCTTTGAAGAAAAAAGTGATTCAAAGAAATCATCATGTTGAAGATTGTATTGTAGAATTTGATGCGATAAAAGATGATTGTGCTAGTGTTTTATCGGAAATAGATTCTATGTCTATTTTTGATGACAATAAAATGATAATTTTAGAGAACGCGACGTTTTTATCTTCAAAGAATACTACAGCCTATGAAGTAACTCCTTTTCTTTTAAGAAAAGATACGGAATGTGTTGTTGTATTTATTTGTCCGAGCGATAAATTGGATTCTAGAAAAAAAGCTGTAAAAGAATTGAGTGCATGCTCAACACTTTATGCTTGTATTGCATTAGATGAAAAATCACAAAAATTGTATTTACAAGATAAATTAAAAGAGTATAAGGTTAAGGTTGATTATAAAACCTTAGATTGGATGAGTGCAAGAATTGGCATGGATCCATTGTGTATAGAAAATGAGATAAAAAAACTATCGATTTATTCATTAAATCCTAAGCTAGAAGAAGTACAATCCTTAATGAGCATTGAACCTATGAATGATGTGTTTAAAATGGTAGATGCATTTTTTAATCAAAATGGAATTTTATTGATGGCCTTATATCGTAATTTCATGAAATTAAATATGACTACACCAGCTATTGTAGGATTGTTGGCGAGTCAGATTCGTTTTTTATTTCAGGTACGTGTACTTATGGATGAAGGGTATTCAAAAGAGAAGATTGCATCCTCTTTAAAAGCACATCCATATCGCGTTCAAATCAATATGCAAAAGGCAATGCGTTTTTCAAGTGAGTATTTATTGGAAAGCTTAAGTGTTTTATCTAATTTTGATCAATCTATGAAATTGGGAAAGATTGATAAAGATGAAGGGTTTGAGCAATTTTGTTTGAATTTGACAATAAAAAAAGAAGCCGAATGACTTCTTTTTTTAATTATGCAATTTCGTTAATTCGTTTTGCTAAACGTGATTTTTGACGGCTAGCGTAGTTTTTATGGTGAATACCTTTAGCTACGGCTTTGTCTAATTGTGAACAGCAGTCGTTATAAGCGGCAACAGCTGCTTCTTTATCTTTAGCATCAACAGCAGCTAAAACAGTCTTAATAGATGTTTTTAATGCTGATTTTTTAGATACGACTAACTTATGAGCCTTGTTATTTGTTTTTACACGTTTCTTTTGAGATTTAATCTGTGGCATGAAGTGCACCTCCTGACATAAATTGCAAATGGATTATAGCAAAAAAAAGCATCTAATGCAACACAAGTTCAAAAAAATAAGCTATAATACTACTTATTGGGGTGATGATATGAAAAAGAAACGAATCGTATTTATGGGAACGCCTAAAATCGCAAGCGTCGTGTTAGAATCTATGCTTGAAAATGATATAGAAGTAGGATTGGTTGTTACGCAACCAGACAAGAAAAAGGGGCGTAAACAAGTTGTTGTTTATTCCGAAACCAAAGAAGTTGCTTTAAAACATGATATAGATGTTTTTCAACCTATTAAGATAAAAGAAGATTATCAAAGGCTAATTGATTATAAACCGGATTTAATTGTCACATGTGCCTATGGTCAAATTGTGCCAAAAGTTATATTAGATCTACCAAAATATGGATGTGTAAATTTACATGGTTCCTTATTACCAAAATATCGTGGAGGAGCTCCAATTCAAAGGGCTATATGGAATGGAGATAAAGTAAGCGGGATGTCTTTAATGAAAATGGCACCGAAAATGGATGCAGGACCTATATTAACACAAAAAGAAATTGTGATTGAAGATGAAGATAATTCCACTTCGTTGTTTGAAAAGATGGCAGTTTGTGCCAGTGAGTTACTTCTTGAAAAATTTGATTTAATTTGTTCAGAAGACGCGAAATATATTGAACAAGATGAAAGTAAAATGGTTTTAGCACCTGTTCTTTCAAAAGAGGAAGAACATATTGACTTTAATCAAGATGATATTTATGTCTTAAATCAAATTCGTGCTTTTTCGGATTCGCCAGGTGCATATGTGTTGATTAAAAATAAAAAGTTTAAAATATTAAAGGCACATCTAGAACTAGAAAAGTCATCAAGCTATATATTAGAGACGATTGGAAAAAATCAATTGGGATTTGGTTTGAAGTCATCCACTCTTGTGATTGATGTATGTCAGATGGAAGGAAAGCCTGTTATGGATGTGAAAAGCTTTTATAATGGTCAAGGAAGAAATTTAGTTGGAACAAAAGTAGAATAGGAGATTTTTAATGGAACAAAAGAATATACGAAATTTTTGTATTATAGCCCATATTGATCATGGAAAATCTACATTAGCGGATCGTATTCTTGAATTAACGGATACGGTAGAAAAAAGAGAGATGAAAGATCAAATTCTTGATTCCATGGATTTAGAAAGAGAACGTGGAATCACAATTAAATTAAATGCAGTCCAACTTGTATATCATGCTAAGGATGGACAAGATTATTTATTCCATTTAATAGATACACCAGGGCATGTCGATTTTACATATGAAGTGTCTCGCTCTTTAGCTGCTTGTGATGGAGCTATTCTTGTTGTTGATGCTGCACAGGGCGTACAAGCTCAAACACTTGCGAACGTGTATTTGGCTTTAGAAAATGATTTGGAAATTTTACCAGTCCTTAATAAAGTGGATTTACCAAGTGCACAACCAGAAGTTGTTAAAAAAGAAATAGAAGATTTAATTGGACTTGATTGTAGTGAAGCTGTTGAAATTAGTGCAAAATCAGGATTAAATGTTGATAAAGTGTTAGAAGAGATTGTTCACAAACTTCCATGTCCTAAAGGAGATCCTAAAGCGCCTTTACAAGCTTTAGTTTTCGATTCTCTATATGATTCGTATCGTGGAATTATTGCATTTGTGTCAGTTAAAAATGGATCTATTAAGCCAAAAGATAAAATCCGTTTTATGGCAACGGGTGCTGAATATGAAGTAACAGAAGTGGGTGTTCGTACACCGAAAGAAATTGTTGAAAATCAATTATCGTGTGGAGATGTAGGATGGATTAGTGCAGCGATTAAGAATATTGAAGACGTACGAGTGGGAGATACGATTACTACGGTAACAAATCCTGCTGATGAAGCTTTACATGGATATCGTGAAATGCATCCAATGGTATATTGTGGTTTATATCCGGTTGATAATGCTAGATATGATGATTTAAAGGAAGCTTTATCCAAGTTAAAATTAAATGATGCAGCTTTACATTTTGAACCTGAAACTTCACAAGCTTTAGGATTTGGGTTTCGATGTGGCTTCTTAGGTTTGCTTCATATGGATGTTGTCGAAGAACGTTTAGAAAGAGAATATAATTTAAATTTAATTGCGACAAGTCCGTCTGTTATTTATCATGTTTATAAAACAGATGGAACAATGGAAGAAATTGATAATCCGAGTGCACTTCCTGAACCACAAAAAATCGATCATATTGAAGAGCCTTATGTAAAAGCGGATATTATGGTACCGAAAGATTATGTGGGACCTATGATGGACTTATGTCAGAAAAAAAGAGGGGATTATCAAGATTTACAAGTCTTAGATGATGTGAGAATGATGCTTGTATATGAACTTCCTCTAAGTGAAATTATTTATGATTTCTTTGATAAAATGAAATCATGCACAAAAGGATATGCAAGTTTTGATTATGAATTCAGTGGATATCGAACTAGCGCTTTGGTAAAAATGGATATTTTATTAAATGGTCAAATTGTTGATGCGCTATCTACTATTGTATTTAGAGATTTTGCGTATAATCGTGGAAATGCGATGGCAATTAAATTAAAGGATTTGATTCCTAAACAACAATTTGAAATTCCTGTACAAGCTGCTATTGGTGGTAAGGTTATAGCTCGAACAAACATAAAGGCCTTACGCAAAAACGTTCTTGCGAAATGTTATGGTGGAGATATTTCACGTAAGAAAAAACTTCTTGAAAAACAAAAAGAAGGAAAGAAAAGGATGAAGATGGTTGGTTCTGTTGAAATTCCACAGGAAGCCTTTATGGCCGTTCTATCTATGGATGATGATTAGGAATGGCTAAATCCTGTTACGTGCACATTCCTTTTTGTGATTCTATTTGTTCTTATTGTGATTTTAGTCGACAAATTATGAATGAGGATCTATGTAAGAAATGGTTAGGAAAACTAACAGATGAAATAAAAGAGTATTCTATCGATTGTTTAGATACACTTTATTTTGGTGGAGGTACACCAAGTTTATTGGATATAGACTCATTTAAAAGTATTCGAAATCAATTTCCAGATTCCATTGACGAATTTACTGTGGAATGCAATCCAGAATCAGTCACTAAAGAGAAGATGGAATGCTATAAAAAATTGGGTGTGAATCGAATTAGTTTGGGCGTCCAATCTTTTCAAGATGATTTATTAAAGATATGTCATCGCAAACATACATCAATACAAGCTATAGAATCCATTCGATGTATTAAGACATATATTGATAATCTATCTATCGATTTAATTTATGGCCTTCCTCATCAAACAATGGAAGATTTAAAAAAGGATATTCAATTATTTTTAAGTTTGGATATTCCACATTTATCGATTTATTCTTTACAAATTGAACCCAATTCTATTTTTGGTAAAAGTAACATTCAGCCTTGCGATGAAGATTTGGAAGCGGATATGTTTGAGTACATTGTGAAGACTTTAAAGAATCATGGATATGAACATTATGAGATTAGTAGTTTTTGTAAAAATCAAAAGTATTCAAACCATAATTTAGCTTATTGGATGAATAAAGATTTTTATGGCATTGGTTGTGGGGCAAGTGGTCGATTAAATAATATTCGCTATGATAACACAAAAAGCTTAAATCAATACATAGAAAGTGGACCTTGTTTAAATTGGATTGATGAAGATTTGCAAGAACGATCTTTTAATGCGATTATGATGGCACTTCGAACAAAGTTTGGTTTGTCTATTCCGAAGTGGAATCAAATGTATTCATCTGATTTTGTAAATAAATATAAAGTAGTGCTTGATAAGTATTCTTCTTATTTTCAATATCAGGATGATTATGTTTTTTTAAATGATGCGGGTCTAGAATTATTAAATTCGATTTTAGTTGATTTTATGATGATTGAGTGATAAAATTTAAAAGCTTTTGTACTGAGAGTTTGGAAACTTCCGACCTTTCCCTCGGTATAGAAGGACTGTTATAGGAGGAAGAAAAAATGTTATTAAAATCTGAAAAACAAGCAATTATGAAAGAGTATGCTGTTCATGAAGGAGATACAGGTTCTCCTGAAGTACAAATCGCAGTGTTAACTGAACAAATCAACCGTTTGACTGAGCACTTCAAAGAACACAAACATGATTATCATTCACAACGTGGTTTAATGAAGATGGTTGGTCGTCGTAAAAAGTTATTAGCTTATTTAAAGAAAACGGATTTAGATCGTTACAAAACTTTAATTGCGAAGTTAGGATTAAGAAAGTAATCGAAATCGATTACTTTTTCTTTTTATATTGTGAATTTATATGATATTATAAATAAGTATGATTGAGGTGAAAAAAATGGCGAAACAAGAGTTTCATTTAGATTTTTGTGGTCGGGGGATCACAGTAGAAACTGGGGAAATCGCAAAACAAGCCGATGGTGCTGTCATTGTTCGTTATGGAGATACAGTAACATTATCGACTGCTTGTGCATCGAACCAGGCAAAAGAAGGGATTGACTTTTTCCCTTTAACAGTTAGTTTTGAAGAAAAGTTATATTCAGTTGGAAAAATTCCAGGTGGATTTTTACGTCGTGAAGGAAGACCGAGTGAACATGCGACATTAACAGCACGTATGATTGACCGTCCGATTCGTCCTTTGTTTGCGGAAGGATTCCGTAATGAAGTACAAGTTGTGAATACAGTATTAAGTGTTGATCAAGATGCTTCAGCTGAAATGGCTGCTATGTTTGGTGCTTCATTAGCGTTGTGCATTTCAGATATTCCATTTAATGGGCCTATCGCTGGTGTTAAGGTAGGACGTGTAAATGGAGAATTGATTGCGAATCCTAGTGTTGCTCAAATGGAAGTTAGTGATATTGATTTAACTGTAGCAGGAACGAGCAAAGCTTTAAATATGGTTGAAGCAGGTGCTAAAGAGGTTAGCGAAGAAGATATGCTTGCAGCATTGATGTTTGGACATGAACAAATTAAAAAGTTATGTGCATTCCAAGAGGAAATTGTTGCGGTTTGTGGAAAAGAAAAACGCGAAATTGAATTGTATGTTGTTAATGAAGAAATTGATTCTATTGTTCGAACAAATTTTGAGTCAAAAATTCGTGAAGCTGTTTCCATTAAAGAAAAATTAGAACGTTATGGAAAAATCGATGAATTGACTGAAGAAGCTGCTGAAATGATTTTAAGTCGTGAGTATGCTTCTGAAAAAGAACAAAATAATGCGGTTAAACAAGCAAAAGAAATTTGTAGAAGCATTGAAGCAGATGAAGTTCGTCGTCTAATTATTGAAGATAAGATTCGTCCAGATGGACGTAAAATTGACGAAATTCGTCCTTTGGATTCTAAGGTGGATTTATTACCTCGTGTTCATGGCTCAGCTATGTTTACTCGTGGAGAGACACAAGTATTATCTACAACGACTTTAGGTGCTTTAAATGATAATCAAATTATTGATGATTTAACTGTGGTTGAATCAAAACGTTTTATGCATCATTATAATTTCCCTCCATATTGTGTTGGAGAAACTGGACGTATGGGAAGCCCTGGACGTCGTGAAATTGGACACGGTGCCCTTGGCGAAAGAGCATTGGCTCAAGTTTTACCTAGTGTAGATGAATTCCCTTATACAATTCGTACAGTAGCTGATGTTATGGAAAGTAACGGTTCTAGTTCACAAGCATCTATTTGTGCAGGAACAATGTCTTTAATGGCTGCTGGTGTTCCTATTAAGGCTCCTGTTGCCGGTATTGCGATGGGATTAATCATGGATGATGAATCTGGAAAATATACTGTATTAACTGATATCCAAGGTATGGAAGATCATTTTGGAGATATGGATTTTAAGGTAGCTGGTACTAAAAATGGTATAACAGCGCTTCAAATGGATATTAAGGTAACGGGAATTACAAAAAATATTTTCGAAGAAGCATTGGCACAAGCACATAAAGCTCGTTTAGAAATTCTAGATAATATGCTCGCATGTATTAGTGAACCTAGAAAAGTATTGAGTCCATATGCGCCTAAGATTGCGATGATGAATATTGATCCAGATAAGATTAAAGACGTGATTGGTCCAGGTGGAAAAATGATCAATGAAATCATTGCAGAATGTGATAATGTTAAGATTGATATTGATGATGATGGAAAAGTTGTTATTTATCACAACAATTACGATGTGATTGAAAAAGCGAAGGAAATGATTTCTAATATTGTACGTGTTGCTAAGGTTGGAGATGTATATGCAGCTAAGGTTGTGCGTTTAGAAAAATTCGGAGCTTTTGTGAATTTATTTGGTAATACAGATGGATTGCTTCATATTTCTAAGATTTCACATCATCGCGTTGAAAAAGTAGAGGATGTATTAAAAATTGGTGATATTATCGATGTAAAAGTAACAGAAATTGATAATAAAGGTCGTATCAATGTAAGCGCAAAAGCTTTACTTCCTAAACCAAAAACAGAAGAAGGAAATGCCGAATAGAAATATTCGGCTTTTTTCTATGTTCTGTGGTAGAATAATACAGAGGTGAATTTTATGGATTTTAGTAAAGAGGTTTTAAAATATAAAGATGAATTTTTAAAAGATTTAAATACATTGGTTTCTTATGAATCTGTACGTGATTTATCTACAAAAAAAGAGAATGCTCCTTTTGGTAAAGCATGTCGTGATGTTTTAGATGCCATGCTAGATATCGCAAAACGTGATGGATTTAAAACACGTGACATTGATGGTTATGCTGGTGTTGTCGAATATGGTTCAGGTGATGAAACGTTTGGTGTTTTAGGGCATTTGGATATTGTTCCACTTGGTGAGGGTTGGACAAAAGATCCTTTAAAAGTGACTTTGGAAGATGGTTATTTATTTGGTCGTGGTGTTATGGATGATAAAGGACCTGCATTAGCTGGATATTATGCATTAAGAATTATTCGTGATTTAAATATTCCTTTAAAGAAAAGAGTTATGTTGATTACAGGATGTGACGAAGAAAGTGGTATGGAGTGTATGAATTATTATTGTGATCATGCAGAAATCCCACAAATGGGATTTGTACCAGATGCGAATTTTCCAGTTATTTATGGCGAAAAAGGTGGATTACACGTTGGATTGGTAAGTGATGATTTGACTGTAATTAAGAAAATGCATGCTGGTAGTCGTCCTAATATTGTGATTGGTAAAGCGGATTGTACTGTAGAATCCATTACGGATGAACAAGAAAAAATGTTTACATTTTATTGTGAATCTCAAGGTGTAGAAGGTAATATTGTAAAGGATGAAGATGGCGTAACTTATCATATTGATGGAATCTTTGCGCATGCAGCTTTTCCATATAATGGAATTAATGCGGCTGTATTGTTATTTAATTTTATTGGAATTGCTTATAATGATCAGCTTTCTAAGGATTTATATACGATATTAAAGGATTGGATGGGGAAACCAGTTGGTATTGATAAAGATGGTTTATATATGTCATTCTTGACAATGAATACAGGTGTTGTAGATATTGAAAATAATCATACTGATATTTTAATTGATATACGTTATCCTAATGATACAGATGCAAGTGAAATTATGAAAAAATTTAATGCTTGTACAAGTCGCCTAAAATCAAATATTAAGGCTGAAATGCGCCATGATTCTAAGCCTTTATTTGTGGATCCAAATTCTCGCTTAGTTACAGATTTAATGAGTGTTTATCGGAAATATACTAAAGATGATTTTTCGTGTCCAATCACAATTGGTGGAGGAACGTATGCACGTAAATTTGAAAATTTTGTTTCTTATGGACCTGAACTTCCTAATGAAGTGATTGAAACGGATGCGTTTGTAGGAGGGTGTCATCAACGTGATGAAGGTATTAAATTGGATAACTTGTTACAAGCTATCGCAATTTATACGGATGCGATTGTGACATTGTGTAGTTAGTATGAGAATGCGTAAAGTGAAGTGGGCAACTGAATATTTGGATGTTGCTAAGTGTTTAGTTCGTGAACCGGAAAAACAAAAAGGAAATTGGAAGAAGAAGCTTCATTGTGATTCTTTACATATAGAAATTGGTTGTGGAAAAGGAAATTATTCTTTAGAAATGGCTAAATTGTATAAAGAGACTGGCTTTATCGCAATTGAAAAAAACGAAAGTGCTGCTGGTATTGCTGCAAAAAAATATGATGAGGATATGGCAGAAAAAAAATTATGTCTTATTCAAGATGATGCGAGTGATATTAGTGCGTGGTTTGGATATAAAGAAGTGGATGTTATTCATTTAAATTTCTCTGATCCGTGGCCTAAGAAAAGATATGCAAAAAGAAGATTATCAAGTGCTACTTTTTTAGAACAATATAAAAAGATTCTTGCTCGTAATGGGGAAATACAAATGAAAACGGATAATTCATCTTTATTTGAATATAGTTTGATTGAATTTCAAAATGCTGGATTTAAGATGGTTGATTTGAGCGTTGACTATCGTCGTGAGAAACATGATGAGGATGCGATTACTGAATATGAATCTAAATTTATTTCATTAAATCAACCGATTTATCGTTGTGTATGGAGATATGATTATGATTGAAATTCATAGCGAAAAAGAATTTGAGTCCATCATTAACAAAGATGAAATTTCAGTTGTGGTATTTTCAACGGATTGGTGTCCTGATTGTTTATATATCAAACCTTTTATGCCACAAATTGAAGAAGATTTTTCAAACTTGAAATTTTATTTAGTTAATCGAGATAACTTGATGAATATTGCTATTCAATATGACGTATTGGGAATCCCAAGTTTTGTTTGTTTTCGCTCGGGAAAAGAAATTTCAAGATTTGTCTCAACATTACGAAAAACAAAAGAAGAAATAGAAACATTTTTAAAGAATACAATGGAAAGTGAGGGCTAAGAATGTTAAAAGATTTAATGCATGCGATTTTTGATGAAGATATTGAAGAAGATGAAGATATTGAAGAAGAAGTAGTTGAACCTGTTGATAAAAAAGCGGAAGTAACAGTACAACCGGTTGTTCAGAATACAAGTACCTCTATTGATGCTGTTGTAAAAGAATTAGAAGCAGATCCAGAAGAATATAAAGATTCGCCTATTTTTGAAAAAGCTATAATCCAACAACCTAAAGAAAAGAAATCTACACTTTTTGAGGGATTGGATGTGGATTCTATTTCGAAAGAAGAAGTAAAACCAAAACCAAAGGCTTATAGATATGATCGTCATAAAGCGGTGAAGGTAAGACGCGTTGCCGAAGATTTAGAATATCAAGCCATTATTTCTCCAATTTTTGGTAATGTGGAAGATTCTAAGAAAGAATTTGATAAAGTGCATGATGCGATTACTTTGAGTAAACCAGAGGATGTTGAAGTAAATCAAATTTTATCTCCAATGTTTGGAACAGATTTACCTAGTATGAAGCCAGCAAAATCAATTCCAGAATATAAGGTAAATGAAAAAAAATCGGACTCTCTAAATTTATCGGATATGCTAGAAAAGTCTGAAAAAACAACAACGAAACAAGTAACTCTTTTTGATAAAGAAGGTGAATAAAATGGCATATCATTTTATTGGGATTAAAGGAACTGGGATGGCTGCTTTAGCTTGTATTCTTCATGATGAGAAGAAAGAAGTAACGGGCAGTGATATCGATAAGTATATTTTTACTGAAGATGGACTAAGAGAAAGACGTATTCCTATTTATTCGTTTGATCCAGAAAATATAAAGAATCATGATACAGTCATTATTGGATTATCATTTAATGAAACACATCCAGAAGTTAAAGCTGCTTTAGATAATCCAACTGTTAAAACATATTATTATAATGAATATTTAGGGATTTTATTAGAATCTTATAATTCTATTTGTGTAGCTGGAACACATGGAAAATCTACAACAACCGGAATTCTAGGTCATTTATTATCACTTCAAGATAAAACAGCTTATTTGATTGGTGATGGACATGGATATATGCCAGAAAAAGCAAAAAATTTTGTGCTTGAATCATGTGAGTTTCAACGTCACTTTTTAGCATATAAACCTGATTATGCGATTGTAACAAATATTGAAATGGATCATGTGGATTATTATAAGGATATGAATGATTATGTTTCTGCTTTCCAATCTTTTGTTGATCAAGTAAAAAAACATGTAATTGTATTTGGTGATGATGATCATTTAAAACAATTACATTATACTACGCCTGTAACGACATATGGTTTAAAGGATGGAAATGATTATCAGGCAATTCATGTTGAACAAGGCCCTTTTGGTATGCATTTTGATTGTTTGCATGAAGGTAAAATCTTGGCTCATGTTGAGTTGAATGAAGTAGGAGATCCTTTTTTACAAGATGCCTTAGGATGTTTTGCACTTGCCCATGTTTTGGGTATGAATGCTGAGGATATTGTTCGTGGCTTAAAAGAATACAAAGGAATTGCAAGACGATTTGTGATTGATGAAGTAAAAGATAGCATTCTCGTGGATGATTATGCCCATCATCCAACAGCTATTCGCTATATGATTGAGGCTGTGAAGAAAAAATATCCGGATAAAAAGATTGTCGCATTATATAAACCGGATCGCTATTCTCGTTTACAATATTTTTTGGATGATTTCGCGAAAAGTTTGAATTGTGCAGATCAAGTTTGTTTGCTTGATTTTCCAAAAAATGCGAAAAGAGAAGATGATACAATAAAGGTCACTATTCAGGATTTATTAGATCGTTGTCCTAACTCTATTTTACTTGATGTCGATGATGCATCTGCAAAAAAATTAAAAGATATGGCACCAGCATCTTTTGTGTTTATGTCAAGTAAAGATATTTATTTATTGAGAGATAAATTAAAGAATATATTATAGAACGTGTTTAGCGTTCTTTTTATTTTTAAATAAGCGGTTTCATGATATTGAAAATACTTTCAAAAATTTATAGATTAGTTTTGGCAAACATGTTATAATATTCATTGAGGTGATGGTATGAGTTTAGATATCTTTATGAGTACTTTAGCACGAGCATTTGGTTATGTTTTACCTATTGTTGGTGTATTAGCTTTGATATATCTAATTTTATTTTTAAAACAATTAATACAAACTTTAAAGGATATTTCCAAAACTTTAGATACGGCAAATGATCAACTAAAAAAATTGGATGCTCCATTACAGACGGCTGAAGATCTATCTCATACTGTAGATGAGGTGCATGCAAGTGCAAAAAATGCTGTTATGCAAGCGGCTGTGACGCTAAGTGAAAATGTTGGTAATGTGAAGACTTGGTTTTCACAAAAAAGAAAAGATGATATCAATAATGATCTTAAGGAGGATGACTAACGTGGACGAAAACAAAGTTGTAGATGAATTGGAACAAGAATCACTTAA
>CAVGPK010000021.1:16201-28456 GCA_963631155.1 bacterium
CACTTAAGGAATTAAGTTCTTTAGAAGAAACAAATAATGATAAAAATGAACAAGTTATAGATGAAGCAAAATCTAAATTGGATGATATCTTTACAAATGTTCGAGAATTATTAAAGGATGCCACGGATCCAGAAAAGGTAAAGGTTATTTTGTTAAATGCGAAAGATGAAGCTAAAAAAACATTAACTGTAACTAAAGATAAAGTTATCGAAGTGAGTGAAAGTGAAAAATTTAAAGAGACTGTTTCTGCTGGAAAAGAATTCTTATCTGGAACAACAAGCTTAATTGTTGAAGGTTTTCAATATGGTAAGGAAGTCTTGAGAAAGAATGATTCTTTACGTAATATTATCGATAAGACAGATGAAAAAGTTGATGAGATTCGTGCCAATGATACAGTAATTAAAGCTGTTGATGCAGCTGAAGAGTTGACTAATAAAGCAACGGATGCTGTTTTTAAAGGGTTGAAGAAGATATTTACTAAGGGGGATGAATAGAAATGAAGAGAATTACGATTTACGATGTTGCAAAAGAAGCAGATGTATCATTAGCAACTGTTTCTCGTGTAATTAATGATAGTAATGTTGTAAGGGAAGATACTCGTTTACGAGTTCAACAAGCTATTGAAAAATTGGGTTATAAACCAAATGCGATTGCGCAAGGGTTAGCGTTATCAAAAACAACAACAATTTCAATTGTTATGAGTGAAAAATTATTTGCCTATAACAGTAAGATTTTAAATGGTTTAATGGATGTTGCTAAAATCTATAACTACAACATTATGTTCCATACAACTAGTAAGGGAATTTCTAAGATGCAAGATGTGATTGAATCGATAATTAAGTCACGTGTTGATGGTGTGATTTTATTCAATGACAATTTTTCAGAAGATGAAATGGAAGTTTTGCATGAATATCAAATTCCAATGGTTGTTGTTGGTAGTCGTGTAAAAGAACAAAAAATCGGTAATGTTGGAAATGTTTATATCGATTTTGAACGTATGGCTTATGAATTAGTCAATGATTTATTCGCAAAAGGAATTACAGATATATCTTTAGTGGAAGATAAATTAAATTTATCTATGATGGAACAATTAAAATCTGGAATCGATAAGGCTTATGCTGAAAAGGGAAAAGTATTTGATAAATATGTTTCATATGATGATAGCTTTAAATCTAGCTATACTTTCCTTTCTGAATATTATAAATCTCATAAGCCAAGCGAGGTTGTGATTACTTTCCGTGATTCTCAAGCTATCGCTTTGTTAAATGCATGTAAAGAAAATGGTTATTCTGTGCCGGAAGATACTCAACTTGTTTGTGTTTTAAATAGTAAATACTTAACAATGGTTAGACCAACAATTTCTACTTATAACATTCCTGAATATGATTTAGGTGCTGTTGCTATGCGTTTATTAACAAAAATGTTAGTTGATGATGAAACAACAAAACAAAATAAAGATATTGAGATTTCTTTTTCAAAAATGTTTAGAGAAACAACAAAATAAACACCAAAAGGTGTTTTTTTTATTGGCTTGTAGTATAATTTAAAGCATGGAAATAGTGTTTATTAATCAAGCAAAAGATAAAAGTGTTTATCGTTATAAAAAAGATTTTGAAGAGGTTTTAGATCGCGCCTGTAAGGTTTTAAATCGTAAACAAGACTGGTCTTTATCTGTTATCTATGTTACGCCTGAGCAAATTCATGAAATTAATCGTGATTATCGTGGTGTTGATCGTGCAACGGATGTTATTAGTTTTGCGATGCAAGACGATATGTCAAACGTATTAATTGAAGAAGATTCGTTTGAACTAGGAGATATCTTTATTAATGTGGATGCGATTAGACAACAAGCAAAAGCGTATGGTCATTCGATTCGTAGAGAAGCATGTTTTTTATTTTGTCATGGTTTGTTACATTTAATGGGTTATGATCATATGACAAAAGAAGAGGAAGTGATCATGTTTGGATTACAGGATGAGATATTAGATGAAATGGTTAAAAGGTAGATTTAAATATGCTTTTGAAGGCTTGTATTATGCTTTCACAAAAGATGCTAGCATTCGTCTTCAAGGAATATTTGGTGTAGTAGTTTTAGTGATTTCTTTTATTATACGATTAAATACTTTTGAATGGATTTTAATTTTATCGGCAATTGCGTTTGTACTAGTTGCTGAAATATTTAATTCTTGTATTGAGAAGTGTGTAGATTATATATCGTTAGAATATACATCGCAAGCTAAACATATTAAGGATATGGCTGCTGGTGCTGTTTTTATAGTAAGTGTGCTTGCAGCTTGTATTGGATTTTACGTTTTTTTACCAAAATTATTTTAGAAATGGAGATTATAAATGGAATATAAATCAGGATTTATTGCGATTGTGGGTAGACCTAACGCAGGAAAAAGCACGCTAATGAATGCTTTGTTGAAAGAAAAAATTGCGATTATGTCAGATAAGCCAAATACAACACGTAATAATATTTCAGGGATTTTAACCCATGAAGACTGCCAATATGTCTTTGTAGATACGCCAGGTATTCATAAACCTCAACAACAATTGGGACGTGTTTTAAATAAAAATGCATATTCGGCCATGGAAGATTGTGATGTGATTGGCTGGATTGTAGATGGAACGCAAAGCTTTGGTACAGGTGATTCTTTTATTTTAAAAAGAATTGAAACCTTACATAAACCAGTCGTTCTTATTATGAATAAGATTGATAGATTGTCAAAAGAACAATTATTAAAGCGTTTGATGTATTGGCAAAATCAATTTAATTTTAATGATATTGTTCCAATTAGTGCATTAGATGATGATAATTTGGATGAATTACTTCAAGTCTTTAAGGGGTATTTACCGGTAGGAGAAGCAATGTTTCCTGAAGAAATGAAGTCGGATCATGATATTAATTTTCAAATGTGCGAAATTGTGCGTGAAAAAATATTATTTAAAACACAACAGGAAATACCTCATAGTGTAGCTGTTGTGTTAGAAAGAAAAGAAAAAAGAGGAAAACGTCTTTATCTACAAATGATGATTGTTGTAGATCGAGAAAGTCAAAAAGGGATTTTAATTGGTAAACAAGCCAATATGATTCGTTCTATTCGTTTGGATGCGCAAAAAGAACTTAAACAAAAACTTGGATGTTCTGTTGATTTGGAACTTTTTGTACGTGTTGAAAAAAATTGGCGAAATCATGAAAATAAAATAAAGGAATTTGGCCTTGATGAATTAGAGACAATGAATGAAGACTAATATACAAGGATTAATTTTACGTGTAGATGCATATAAGGAAGTGGATGCTTTGGTTAAAGTTTTAACGCAGAATGAAATTTTAACACTCTATGCACGTGGAATTTATAAAAAGAATTCTAAAAATCTTAGATTAGTTCAACCATTTTCTTATTGCCAACTCATGATTGAAAAGAGAACAGGAATGCCATTGTTGCTACAGGGGACGACAATAAAAAATTATTATCATGTTCAGCAAAATCTTGAAAAATCAAGTGCATGCTTTGTTTTACACGATTGTATTCGTGTTGTCGATTCTTTTATATTTGATTCTTTACTAGAAGTTTGGAATCTTGCGAATGAAAATCGAGAAGATTTTTATGATTGGTCCTGTTATTTAATGAGATATATTTTAATTTTGAATGGTATTCGTCCTTATGTAGATGGGTGTGTTTCTTGTCAAAGTACAAAAGTAGAAACTTTATCCGTTAAAGAGGGTGGCTTTTTATGTCCGAATTGTAATCATGGGCAATATTCAACTTGGAGTATTGAATCATTAAGAAAGTATCGAGCTTTATTTAAATGTGAAATCAATAATCTTGATGTGCTAATTTCTAAATATACATACACAATCGATGATTTTATTTTTTTAGCAAGTTGGTTCGAATATTATGATCATAGATCATTAAGCAGTTTGAAATTTTTAAAAGATATCTATAACTTGAAATAGCTTCATTAATTTGAAGCTTTTTATTTTGTTAAGACTAACTTAAGGATTTCTTAATAAAATCTTAACGAAGGATGGTAATTTTAATGAGAAAACAAAATGTTTTTAAAAGATTTGAATATAAATATCTTTTAACGCTTGACCAGCAAGATGAGTTATTACGCTTAATGCAAAAATATATGGTAGAAGATGAATATGGACAAAGTCTTATATGCAACCTATATTTTGATACTGAAAATAACATTTTAATTCGCCGATCATTAGAAAATAAAACATATAAAGAAAAAATACGTTTAAGAACATATGGACGAGCGAAAGAGAATTCAGAAGCTTTTATTGAAATAAAGAAAAAATACGAAAAAATTGTCTATAAACGAAGAATACATTCTAATTATATTCAAGCTATTGATTATTTATGTAAAAATATAGATACAATCGAGAATAATCAAATTCATTCTGAATTAAATTATTTATTATCTTTTTATAAGGGCCTGCGTCCTAAAATGTTTCTTTCATATGAAAGAAAAGCTTATTACGGGAAAGAAGATCCAGATTTAAGAATTACATTTGATCAAAATATTTTGTGGCGAACTGAAAATTTAGATTTGAGAAGTGAAGTATATGGGAATAGTTTATTAGAAAAAAATCAAGTATTAACAGAAATAAAGGTAACAAAAGCAATTCCATTATGGTTAAGTCATTTTTTAACGAGAAATAAAATTTATCGTACATCTTTTTCTAAGTATGGTAGAGCTTATTGTACATTATGCAAAGAGGGAGCATTTTTATTATGATTAATTCGATTTTTAAAGGCATTTTTGATTTGACTATGTCTTCCACTATTTCTTTATATAATTTCTTTTTATGCATTATTGTTTCGTTGTTGTTGGGGCTTATGCTTGGCTTTTCTTATGGCTTTAAAAGGAATTATCATGTTAGCTTTGTAAGAACATTAACGTTATTACCTTCTATTGTTTGTATTGTTATTATGATGGTAAATGGAAATATTGGTACCGGTGTTGCAGTAGCAGGAGCTTTTAGTTTAGTGCGTTTTAGAAGTATGCCAGGCAGTGCGAATGATATAGGGGTTATATTTATTGCGATGGCCATAGGTTTACTTACAGGAATGGGATATCTAGGATATGCATTAGTATTCTCACTGATTCTTTGTAGTATTATGATTTTTTATGTTCAATTTGATGTTTGGAATAAACAATATACAGTTGAAAAGCAATTGATTATAACGATTCCTGAAGATTTGGATTATACAAATATATTTGATGATTTGTTTAATGAATATACAAATACAAATCGATTGATTCGTGTAAAGACAACCAATATGGGAAGCCTTTTTAAGCTTACGTATTTGATTGATATAAAAGATTTGTCTAAAGAAAAAGAGTTTATTGATCAACTAAGATGTCGTAATGGAAATTTAGAAATAATGATTATGAATTCAGAAACTGAAATAGCAATGTTGTAGGTGATAAAGTGTTAAAATATAAAAGTAAATTTATGATAATCCTTTTGTTGCTGTCTCAATTATTATATGGATGCGCTCAAAACGAAACAACACAAGGATCACAAGAATCAGAAAGTGTAACGATTCAAACCACGAATGAATATAGCTTGTTAGACACATCTGAATTGTTTTCTAAACGTGACCAAGATGCATCCTATTCAAAAAAGGACTGCATTAATATAGAGCTAAATGATGATTTGTCATCAAGTAGTGATGAATCTGTTTTGGTTAATGGACAAACAATAACAATTCAAAGTGAGGGTGTATATTATGTAAAGGGATCTTTAAATAACGGGAGTATAATAATTGATGTATCTAAATCAGAGAAGGTGCAGTTGGTATTTGATGGTGTAAGTATATATAATTCATCTTCTGCTTGCATATATGTAAAAAGTGCAGATAAAGTATTTATTACGTTAGCGAAACAATCAAAGAATACTTTAGTATCAAATTTGAATGAATCAAAAATAGATGGAGCAATTTATTCACAAGATGATTTAACTTTAAATGGTTCAGGAAAATTAATTATTCAAAGTGATGGACATGGTATTGTTTCAAAGGATGATTTAAAAATTTGTCAAGGAACATATAATATAACTTCTTCAAAGCAGGGCTTATCTGGAAAAGATAGCATTCGTATTTTGAAAGGGAAAGTACAGGTTGATAGTGGAACGGATTCTTTACACAGCGAAAATAATGAAGATGATAGTAAAGGTTTTATCTATATTGTAGATGGAACATTTAACTTGGTTTCTAGTCAAGATACGATTTCTGCCTCCTATATAGTTCAAATTGATGGAGGAACGTTTAATCTTTGTAGTCAAAACAATGATACTACAATTAGTACAAAAGGTATTAAAGCAAATCAGTCCATTGAAATAAATGGAGGGAAATTCACAATAGATTCACAAGATGATTGTATACATTCAAATATGGATGTTTTAATTTATGATGGTCAATTTACTTTATCTACATCCGATGATGGTATCCATGGAGATTCTTCAGTAAAAATATCGGATGGGACTATTATAATTTCATTATGTTATGAAGGTATAGAAGGACAGAATATCGAAATTTCTGGAGGAAATATTGATGTTACTGCTTCGGATGATGGATTAAATGCCGCTAGAGGAAATGATAACAATGAAAATGGTCCTAGAGAAGATATTTTTGCAGTAGATGAAGATGCTTATATTATGATATCTGGAGGAAGTATTACGATTGATGCTGATGGAGATGGTATTGACAGTAATGGTTATCTAACAATAAGCGATGGAATTATATATGTGAATGGTCCTAGTAATGATGGTAATGGAGCTTTAGATTACAATGGAGAAGCTACGATTACTGGAGGTACAATTGTTGCGGTTGGAATGAGTGGAATGGCACAGAATTTTAGTCAGAATTCAACACAAGGATGTATGTTAATTAACTTAGATGAAATAAATAGCGGTGATGTTGTTTTAAAGGATAGTCAAAATAATGAATTAATTCGTTTTAGTCCGAGTAAGCAATATAATTCTGTACTTATTAGTTGTGATGGATTAAATGAAAATGCAATTTATACTTTATTATGCGGTACTACAGAAACCGAACTGACTCTAACAAGTCTTGTGTACACAAATCAATCGGCTCAACCAAATAATCCAATGAATCAAAGTGGTCCTGAAATGGATGATTTTAAACCTAATAATTAATATTATAAGTCGTATATGAAAAAAATAAGCATATGCGACTTTTTAGATAGAAAATATTGACAAATTAGAGTATACTATATTAGTGTATCCTTTTGTCCGTATACATGATAGAAATGAGGTAATGAACATGAACGAAAAGACATTTAATGATGTTGTTGCTCACATGAAAAGTTCTGGTTTTGTTTATCAGGGTTCAGAAATTTATGGTGGATTAGCAAATACTTGGGATTTTGGACCTTTAGGTATTGAACTTAAAAACAATATTAAAAATGCATGGTGGAAACGTTTTATTCAAGAAAGTGAACATAACGTTGGTTTACAGAGTGCGATTTTGATGAATCCAAATGTATGGGTTGCGAGTGGTCACGTTGGTGGATTTAGTGATCCATTGATGGATTGTAAAGAGTGTAAAAGTCGTTTTCGTGCAGACCAGTTAATTGAAGAAGCTAGTAATCATACTGTGAATTGTGGTGGAATGAGTAATGAAGACATGGAAAATTATATTCATGATCATGATATTGCCTGTCCAAAATGTGGTGCTCATAACTTTACAAATATTCGTCAATTTAATTTGATGTTTAAAACATTCCAAGGTGTTTTAGAAGATGCCAAAAGTACGATTTATTTAAGACCTGAAACGGCACAAGGTATTTTTGTGAATTTTAAAAATGTGCAAAGAACAATGCGAAAAAAATTGCCTTTCGGAATTGGTCAAATTGGTAAAAGCTTTAGAAATGAAATAACTCCTGGTAACTTTATTTTCCGTACTAGAGAATTCGAACAAATGGAATTGGAATTTTTCTGTAAACCTGGAACAGATTTAGATTGGTTTGATTATTATTGTAAAGCGTGTGTTCAATTTTTAAAAGATTTAGGTATCTCTGAAGATAATGTTCGTTTAAGAGCACATGATCCAGAAGAATTAGCACATTATTCAAATGGAACGAGTGATATTGAATATCATTTCTCTGAACCTATTGGTTGGGGAGAATTATGGGGTATTGCTGACCGTACTGATTTTGATTTAAAAGCTCATCAAGATACATCTAAACAAAATCTTGAATATTTCGATCAAGAAGCAAATGAAAAATACATTCCATATGTAATTGAACCAAGTGTTGGTGTAGAACGTTTGATGTTAGCTGTTATGTGCGAAGCGTATAAGGAAGAAGAACTTGAAAATGACTCTCGCGTCGTTTTAAAATTACATCCTGCTTTAGCTCCATATAAAGTTGCAGTTTTACCATTATCAAAGAAATTAAGTAGTCAAGCTGATGATGTGTTTGCCTCTTTATCTAAACATTTTAGTGTAACCTTTGATGATGCACAAAGTATCGGAAAAAGATATCGTAGACAAGATGCGATTGGTACTCCATTCTGTGTAACAGTTGATTTTGAAACGCAAAATGATGGATGTGTGACTGTACGTAATCGAGATACTATGGAACAAGAACGTATCGCGTTAGATGATCTTGTTGCATATATAGAAAAAAGAATTGAATTTTAATGAATAGAATTTCTGAAAATGATATAAAAGCAATTCGTCAGCAAGCTGATATTGTTGATGTGATTTCTAGATATGCGTCTGTAGAAAAGCATGGAAGGGAATACAAGGTACAGTGTCCATTTCATGATGATCACGATCCGAGTATGCACATATCTGTTGACAAACAAATATTCAAGTGTTTTGTTTGTGGAACGGGTGGAAATGTATTTACGTTTGTTCAAAAGATTGAAGGTATATCTTTTCTGGAAGCTGTTTGTAAAGTCGCTACCATGATACATTATCCTTTGGATTTATCAGGAACTGATTTTGTAAAAAAAGAAAATCCAAATCAGAAGTTGTTTGATTGTCTTCAATCTTATATCCAGTTTTTAGTTTATGAATTAAATAGTGAAAATGGTCAATCTGTTGTTCAATACTTAATAGACAGAAAAATCAATGAAGATATAATAAAAAGATTTGAGATAGGATATGCACCAGAATCGAGTCGAAGTGTTAAATATCTTAAGGCAAAAGGATTTACGGAAGAACAATTACTTGAAACTGGTTTGATACGTATGTATCAGGAAGAAGAATATGCGATATTTGAAAATCGATTGATGATACCTATTCATGATGAGAATGGCAATCCATGCGGATTTACTGCTAGAAGATTAAATGATCAAGAAGATGTCGCAAAGTACATTAATACAGCTGAAACCTCAATATATCACAAAGGAAATTTGATATTTAATTATCATAGGGCAAAAGAATTTGCAAAGCGTAATCGAAGATGTATTTTGGTGGAAGGAGCCATGGATGTTATTGCGTTTGAAAAAGCAGATATTCATGAAAGTCTTGCTTGCCTTGGTACGGCTTGTACAAAAGAACAAATTCAATTGCTAAAAAAACTAAATGTACCTATTGTCGTTTGTTATGATGGAGATAGTGCTGGTAAGACGGCCACTTATAAATTTGGAAAATTAGCTGTTGAACATAATTTATCTTTCACTGTAGTAAAAAATACAACAGGAAAAGATCCAGATGAGATATTTAATGAATATGGGAAAGATGAATTATATTTAAGCGTACATAAAACAATTTCTTATGTAGAATTTTTGATTGAATATTTACCGAATCTATATAACTTAGATAATTACGAAGATAAAATGAAGTTTGTTGAAGAGTTACAAATAGTAATTCAAAAGTTATGTACGGATTTTGAGAAAGCAGATTATTATGCACGTATTAAAGAGATAACAGGATTTGATTTATCTATTCAATCAAAAAACGAACCTAAATTTAATAAGAAACAAACAAAAAAGCAAACTCACCATTTTGTAAAGCTTCCTGAAAAAGGGAGAACTTTGGCAGAATATGGTATTTTAAATATGATTTTATACAGTAAGCAGGCAGCCAATCGATTTAAAGATGAAATAGGTTTTTTTCAAGATCCAGCTTGCCAAGAGTTATTACTCTATTGTAATGATATGTATCGAAATCAAGACGTCATTGATATAGATGTATTAATGGCAAAAATTGAAAATGAAGAGATTCGTAATTTATTAGTTACTTTGATCTCAAATCCTTTTCAAGTGAATGCATTTAATGAAGATTTCTTTATGGATTCTTTAACTAAAATAAAAGAGTGTTCTATTAAAGATCAAATTGATCAGATTAACGCTAAAATCAAAGAGGTTCAAGATCCAATGATAAAAATAAAATTGGCGAGTGAAAAACAAGCCTTGATTGTTAAAAGAAATGAAATCTTACATCGAAAGGAAGGATGATTTTATGGCAAAAACAAATGATTCTCAAAAATTAAAGTTCTCTACATTAGATGAGGCTAAAGAATACTTACTTGAGAATAAAGAAAAGAATGAAGATATTTCGCAAAAGAAATTTTTGGAAGCCGTTACTGATTTAAATCTAGATGATGATTCAATGGACGATTTATACAATTGGATTGATGAAAATTTAATTGAATTTATTGATGAAGATGAAATTGATGAACCTGAAATGGAAGAAGAAGATTTGGAAATGGATGATATGTCAGAAGAAGACACGATTGCGGAAGAAATTTCTCAACTTGAAAAATCATTTGCGAATTCTTCTCACGCTAAAATTAATGATCCTGTTAAGATGTATCTAAAAGAAATTGGTCAAATTCCATTGTTGGATCCAAAAGAAGAGCCTATTATCGCAAAAAGAATTCAGGATGGGGAACAAGCCAAATTGGATTTAGAAACTCCTGGATTAAGTGAAGAAAAAATTAAAGAGTTAAATAAGATTGTTGCGGATGGAGATGAAGCTAAACAAACTTTAATCTCTTCAAACTTACGTTTGGTTGTTTCTATCGCTAAGAAATATGTTGGACGTGGAATGTTATTTTTAGATTTAATCCAAGAAGGAAACTGTGGTCTTATTAAAGCGGTTGAAAAATTTGATTATACAAAAGGATTTAAATTTTCAACATATGCGACTTGGTGGATTCGTCAATCTATAACACGTGCTATTGCTGATCAAGCAAGAACAATTCGTATTCCCGTACATATGGTTGAGACAATCAATAAATTAACACGTATTCAAAGACAATTGGTTCAGGATTTAGGACGTGATCCAATTCCTGAAGAGATTGCTGAAAAAATGGAAAATATTACTGCAGAAAAAGTTCGTGAAATTCAAAAAATAGCTTTAGATCCTGTCAGTTTAGAAACACCTATTGGAGAAGAAGATGATTCTCATTTAGGAGATTTTATTGAAGATAAAGATACATTATCTCCAGATGAATATACAAACAATCAGTTATTAAAAGATGAAATCAATGCTGTTCTTCAAGGTTTAACTGAAAGAGAAGAAAAAGTACTTCGACTTCGTTTTGGCTTGTTAGATGGACGTACTCGTACATTAGAGGAAGTTGGTAAAGAATTCAATGTTACTCGTGAGCGTATTCGTCAAATTGAAGCTAAAGCTTTGCGCAAGTTAAAAAATCCTAATCGCTGTAAACGTCTAAGAGATTTTGTGAAATAATGATTCATACTTCAGATAGATTAAACGAAATTCTAGAATGGGTTAATGGACCCATTATTGCAGACATTGGGTGTGATCATGCTTATGTTAGTGTGAATGCCATTTTACAAAACAGAGCGATAAAGGCATATGCATGTGATATATCACCTGGGCCTTTAGAAAACGCAAAATCGACGATTCATGAGTATCGTGTTGAAGATAAGGTTATACCTTGTTTATTAGATGGCATTCAAGGAATGGAATGTGATGTCAATCAAATTATTGTTTGTGGTATGGGTGGAAAGTTAATTGTTGATATTTTAGATAAGGGAAATGTCATAATAAACCAAAGGCTACTTTTATCACCTCATAAAAATTCATATGCTTTACGTATGTATTTGTTGAATCATAACTATCAAATAGTACGTGAAAAAATGGTGAAGGACGGCAATCATTTTTATCCTATTCTTGATTGTATTAAAACAAATAATACGTTTCACGCTAATGAAGAGTCCTTATATTTTGGGGTAAATATGATTCAAAATGATATTTAACGACATCAAGATGACCATTAAATATGATGTAT
>CAVGPK010000022.1:0-26832 GCA_963631155.1 bacterium
ATCCAATACATCTTTTATCGAATATAAAACAGGTTCGACAAGATCTAACTGTTCTAGTGTATAAGCTTGTTCTATAGAAAAACGGCCTACTTTAGTTCGTCTTAAATAAGACATACACCCTAAGTTATTTGTGTTTAATGCCAAATCTCTACATATACTTCTAACATAAGTTCCACTTGAACAAGCTACCTTAAATTTATAATCATCCAATTCTTCAATGGAATAAATTTCAACATCAGTATATACTTCAGGTACTTTTAACCCTTTACGTTGATAGTCTATTAATTTCATACCATTTACTTTTTTGTTGGAAGTTTTAGGAACTAATTGTTTTTGTTTCCCTAAAAATTTGTTGAGTTCTTGTTTAAAATCAAAATCAGAACAAAACGTTTTCGATTCTACCTTTTCTCCCCATATATCATCTGTAGTGGTCGAATATCCAAATTTTACTTGACCTATATATTCCTTATCTGTATCTTGTAAAAATTGTAAAGCTTTGCATGCTTTCCCACATAAAATAACTAAGACACCAGTGGCTTGTGGATCTAATGTTCCTGAATGTCCAAATTTTTTTTGTTTATATTTTTTTCTTAAAACATTTACAACGTCATGACTAGTCATGCCTGCAGGTTTATCAATAATTAAAATTCCATCCATATTTTCACCTATTCCATTTTAACGACTTTTCTATTCAAGCGCAACAAAGAACATTTTTTCAATAAAGTCAAGACTTGTATTCTATTTATATGTTCGATAAGATAGTTATGTCCAAAGATATTAAATTTTTCCTACGCTCGAGATAAGGGAGACCGGACGTTGATTTGTTGTGTTGAAAACCTACTCCGAGTAGGAATCCTAATGCATCTCACAGGTCACCCACCTGTACATAACAGGGAAAGATCTCATGTCTTTGGACTTTTTTTATAGGTATAGACATATGACGAAAAAAGAAGAATTTATAAAAATTTATAAAGAGAATATTCATCGTGAAGGTGCGTTACAATTTTTAGACTACCTACAAAGTCCAAATTCAGATTTTTTTACGGCTCCAGCTAGCACAAGATTCCATGGAGATTATAGTGGAGGTCTTGTAGAGCATAGTTTGAATGTTTACTATTGTTTAAAAGATTATCTAAATAGAAATCGAGTGAAAGAAGAATATGGTCTAACTTACACAGATGAAACGATTGCTCTTGTTTCCTTATTACACGATGTTTGTAAAATAAATGTATATAAAACAAGCACACGCAACAAAAAAATAAATGGTGAATGGAAACAAGTTCCATTTTATGAATTTGATGATCAGATTCCTTATGGTCATGGCGAAAAAAGCGTATATATGATTACTCCATTTATTAAATTAACTCGTGAAGAAGCTTTTGCGATTCGTTACCATATGGGCTTCTCTGGAAGTGATCCAGTAAATAATGTTGGCAAATCCTTTGAAATGTTTCCATTGGCTTTTGCACTAAGTACAGCTGATATGGAAGCTACTTATTTTTGTGATAAAAAATCTGAAGATAAATAAAAAAAGAGAGTTCATTAGAACTCTTTTTTTATTTATCTAATATATCTAAACTTAATTCTTTTAATTGATTTTCATCAACGAAACTTGGAGCTTGCGCCATTAAATCTGATGCACTAGCTGTCTTAGGGAATGCGACAACATCACGAATATTGTCAGTACCAGCCAAAATCATCGTTAATCTTTCAAGACCAATACCTACTCCACCATGTGGCGGTGTTCCATATTGGAAAGCATCCATAAACCAACTAAATTTTTCATGTGCCTCTTCTAAAGTCATACCAATGGCTTCAAATACTTTTTCTTGAAGTTTTTGATCATGAATACGAATTGAACCTGACAACAATTCATAACCATTTAATACTAAATCATAGGCTCTTGAATAACAATGTGCTGGATCTGTTAATAATTTGTCAACATCTTCTAAATTAGGTGAAGTAAATGGATGATGCGCTGCTACATAACGATTCTCGTTTTCGTCATATTCAAACATTGGAAAATCGGTAACCCATAAAAATTCATAAGATGATTCATCAATTAAGTTTAATTCATGTCCTAATTTAACACGTAAAGCACCTAAAGCTGTTTGAGCAACTTTCTTTTTATCTGCAATAAAGAAGACAATATCATTTTCTTCCATATTTAATACATTTTTAAGTTCATTCTTTTCTGCATCGCTCAATACTTTATGAACAGATCCAGAAAAGCCATCGGATGTATATTTTAGATTAGCAAGTGCTTTAGCACCATAGACCTTTACATAATCTTGTAATTTGTCTAATTGTTTTCTAGAAAACTTATCAGCTCCACCCTTTACATTCATCGCCTGAATAATTCCATTACTTTCTAAAGTAGATTTGAAAATTTGAAATTCAGTATTTTCAAAAATTGAACTTACATTATATAAAGGCATATCAAATCGCAAATCTGGTTTATCTGAACCATACTTCTCCATACATGTGTCATATGGCATACGTTTAAATTTAGGTAAGTCAACATTTTTAATATCTTTAAAGATTTCCTTCATTAAACCTTCTGTAATATCAAAAACATCTTCTTCGTCCACAAAACTCATTTCAATATCAATTTGTGAGAATTCGGGTTGGCGATCAGCACGTAAGTCTTCATCTCTAAAACAACGTGCAATTTGGAAATATCGATCCATTCCACCTACCATTAAAAGTTGTTTATATAATTGAGGAGATTGTGGTAATGCATAAAATTGGCCTTTTGAAATTCGTGAAGGCACTAAATAATCTCTAGCTCCTTCTGGCGTTGAACGACACAAAATCGGAGTTTCCACTTCTATAAAATCATATTTTGCCAAATAATTACGTGTAATCAAAGTGATTTTATTACGCAAAATCAAATTACTTTGAAGACAAGGACGTCTCAAATCTAAATAACGATATTTTAGTCGAGTGTCTTCTAGTGCATCTGTTTCATCTGCGATAATAATCGGAGTTGTGATTGCTGAGTTAATAATGTTCACCGTTTCTACTGCAATTTCAATATCACCTGTTGCTAATTTAGGATTCTTATCTTTTCTTTCAACAACATTCCCTGTTACTTGTAAAACATATTCATTACGAACATCACTAATTTGTGAGGCAATATTTTCATTGAATACAAGTTGTGTAATACCATAACGATCTCTTAAATCAATGAAAACAAGAGAGCCAAAATTTCTTCTTTTAGAAACCCAGCCACAAAGAGTAACGTTTTTACCGGCATCATTCAAGCGTAATTCACCATTGTTATAAGTTCTATACATTATTCTTCTCCTTCATAATCTAACAAAGAATCTACATACGTAATAAGTTCATTTTTTGAAACAGCTTCTTGCGTTTTCTGTGCAATATTTTTAACTGTAACAACTTGATTATTTAATTCAGTACTTCCAATTAGTAGTGCAAGTTTTGCATGAGTTCTATCCACAGTTTTAAATTGACCTTTGAAACTTCTTGCCATCATATCCATATCACAACGATAGCCATTAGCTCTCAATTCAGTCAATATTTCAAACGCATAGCCTCTTGCTTCTTCATCTAGACACATCACATACGCATCAAGCGCTGGTTTTTCATCTAAAGTAATTCCTTCTGCTTCTAATGCGATTAATAATCTTTCCATACCAAGAGCCCATCCAATACCACTCATACCTTCAGGACCTCCAAAATAAGGGATTAATCCGTCATAACGACCACCAGCTAAAACCGTAGATTGAGCACCCATTTCTTTATTCATTGAAACAATTTCAAATACTGTATGTGTATAATAATCAAGTCCACGGACTAATTTATCATCAACCTCATATGGAATTTCTAATTGATCTAATAATGTACATACCGTACTAAAATATCTCTTACTCTCTTCGTTTAGATAATCCGACATACGAGGAGCGTTTTTCATACATTCATGTTCGTGATCTACTTTACAATCTAAAATCCTTAAGGGATTTTGTTCATATCTACGTTTACAATCTCCACACAATGTATCAAGATAAGGCGCAAAATATTCCTTAAGTGCATTACGATAATTTCCTCTTGATTCGTCATCCCCTAAAGTGTTTAAACATACTTTAATATCATTTAAACCCAGTGATTTAAGAATAGAAAAAGCAAGAACAATTGATTCTACATCTACATATGGAGATTTAGCTCCTAATGCTTCGACACCAAATTGATTGAAAATACGCATTCTTCCCTTTTGAGGACGTTCATGTCTTGACATTGGTCCCATATAATACATTTTCACAGGTAAATCTGGGTTTGCGTACATTTTATTTTCAACAAAACTACGAACAACACCCGCCGTTCCTTCAGGACGCAATGTTAGTGATGTTTTCGAATTTTCAAGTGTAAAAGTATACATTTCTTTATTAACCATATCACTTGAATCATTTTCTCTTTTAAACACTTCTGTATGTTCAAAGATTGGAGTTCGAATTTCGTCGTAATTATAAATGTAACAAAAAGTTCTTAAAGTTTGTTCTAAAGCTTGCCATTTATACGATTGTTCCCCAAAAACATCTTGGCAGCCTCTTGGAATTTTATATGCCATTTTATTTCCTCCTTATAAACAAAAAAACGCCCCTATATAAGGACGTTTTCACGCGGTACCACCTTATTTTATACCTAAGTATACACCTTAAGTCTTAACGCGACTAACGGATAACCTTTTACGTTATCTCCTCTAAAGTGTCCCAGTAAGCATTCTACGAAAATTTCCACCAACCATTTTCTCTCTATAAGTATAGTCTTACCTTTTTCTTTATCAATGGATTATTCAGCTTCGTCTAAATTTGATACGTTGTGATATACGTTTTGTACATCATCTACATCATCTAGTAATGTTACCAAACGTTTAAATAAAGTTAAATCTTCTCCTTGTAACTCAACTTCTTCGTTTGGTACCATTTTATCTTCTAGTACCTCAAATTTTACTTCAGGTATTAATTTTTCTACAACAACTTTAGCATCATCTAACTGAGTAGGTTCAACTGTAATTGTCATATATCCTTCTTCGATTTCAATATCATGAAGATCAATTTCTGCATCTAGTAAAGCTTCCATCATGGATTCTTCATTATCATATTGAATCACAATAACACCTAAATGTTCATAACCAAATGATACAGATCCTCCAACACCTAATTTCGCATGACTTTTATTGAAACATGCACGTAAATTTGCGATTGTACGATTTGCATTATCTGTTAAGCAATCAATGATAATTGTTGATCCAGCACCAGAACCAAATCCTTCATAACGAGCACTTGAATAGCTTTCATCCGCTGAACTTTTAGCTTTTTCGATTGCACGTTTAATAACATCAGCTGGTACGTTATTTGCCTTTGCACGATCAATCGCTTTTTTTAAAGCCTGATTCATATCTGGATTTGAATCTCCATTTTTAGCTGCTACTAAAATTTCTTTTGAATATCTTGAATAAATTTTTGCTTTTTGGTTAGCCGTCTTCTGCATTGCTGCAGCACGAACCTCAAAATGTCTTCCCATAGTTTATCACCTTTCAAATTCTTATAAAGTATATCAGTTGAAAATCAATTATTCAACCTTTGCATATCTCTCAATAATTTTTTGTACTAATGGATTTCGAACAACATCACGATTACTAAGATGAACAATCTCAATATGTTCAATACCTTCTAGAATTGTACATGCTTGCATAAGTCCGGATTCTTTTTTCTTGATCAAATCAATTTGTGTTACATCTCCAGTAATAATCATTTTACAATTTTTACCCATACGTGTTAAAAACATTTTCATTTGAGCACTAGTAGAGTTTTGAGCTTCATCTAAGATGACAATAGCATCATTCAATGTTCTCCCTCTCATAAAAGCTAATGGTGCAATCTCAATGATTTGTTTTTCTAAATATTTTTCAACTGTTTCCACACCAAGCATATCATATAAAGCATCATATAAAGGTCTTAAATATGGATCAACCTTCTCTTTCATATCACCTGGTAAAAATCCTAAAGATTCACCAGCTTCAACAGCAGGACGTGTTAAAATGATTTTTTCAACATTTTTATCTTTAAGCATACGTACTGCATAAGCAACGGCCAAATATGTTTTTCCCGTACCTGCTACACCAGTCGCAAAGATGATTTCATTTTTTTGTAATGCATCACATAATACGGCTTGACCAAGTGTTTTTGGATAAATCATTTTTCCTTTATTTGTCTTCGCAATAGGTGCTAGTTGCGTAGCTTTAAAATTTTGTAGTTGATTTGTTGAAACCAAAGAACAAATATACGTTATATCTTGATATTGTAATTTATGTTGTGTATCGATAATTGAAAAGCAAGCATCAATTACACTTTTTAATTTTTTATAATCGAGTGTTTCAGTTTCTTCAACTTTGATTACTTGATTACGAATAATAAATTTAGATTTAAAATATTTTTCTAAAGCGTCAAGATTACGATCTTGTAAACCCGCAAATATTTGAATTTCTTCAAAAGTGCGATCTGAGCAATCAAATTCTATAAATGACACAAATTTCCTCCTCAAGAAAAAAATCTGCATAAAATGCAGATTATTTACCTCTACGTGCTTTACGTGCAGCTTCAGATTTTAATTTTCTGCGCACACCAGGTTTAACGTAAAATTCTCTTTTGCGCGCCTCAGCAAGGGTGCCATTACGAGATACTTGACGTTTAAATCTTCTTAAAGCGTCATCAAGTCCTTCGTTTTCTTTAAGAACTACTTTTGGCATATTGAACAAACCTCCCTTCCCAAGATAAGCAAATAGATTATATCAAAATTTCATGAAAATGCAAGTAAATTAATTTAACACATCTTTCTCAATACATTCTTTACATGCTACATTATCACCAATCCATGGAGCCCTACCATTTTCTCTATACATATATGGCTCATCTCCTTTGCCTAAAATCAAAACTGTATCTCCTTCTTGAGCACAAGTTATCGCTTGTCGTATAGCTTCATAACGATCTTCAATAAATACATAAGAAGTTTTTTCAATACCAGATTTAATTTGATCAGCAATTTGTTTTGGATCTTCATCACGAGGATCATCTTCAGTTAATATAACATAGTCACAATATTTATCGGCGATTTGTCCAAAAATTTTCCGCTTATGTGTATCTCTTTTTCCTGCAGATCCAAAAACAGAAATTAATCGATGTCCTTGCAAAGTTATATCTTTACCAAATTGCATCATCTTTTCCATTCCGTCTGGAGTATGTGCAAAATCAACAATCACATTGAAATTTTGTCCACACTCAATTCTTTCCATACGCCCATCTACTTGAGGCAAATTTAAACAATATGAAATGATTGTTTGTAAATTCATTCCAGTTTGATGAAGAGCGGCAATAGCGGCCAACAAATTATAAACGTTAAAATTACCAACAAGATTTGTTTTTATTGGATACAATTCACCTGAATATACTAAATCAAATACTGTGTATGAACTGGTCATTTTAATGTGAATTGCACGATAATCAGCCTCATTATTTACACCATAAGAAACAACTCTTGCCTTACTAACATCCTTTAAAATTGCATATTTCTCATCATCTTTATTTAAAATAGAAACTCCATTTTCTTTGACTAGATTTTTAAACAATAAACTTTTTGCCTCTAAATAATTTTCCATGGTACCATGAAAATCTAAATGATCATATGTAAGATTTGTGAAAATGGCACAATCAAAAGAGATACCATCGACACGATGTTGAGCAAGTCCATGACTTGAAACTTCTAATGCGCACGCCTTCATACCACATCGAACCATGTCTTGTAATTTATCTTGTAGAAATAAAGCATCTGGAGTTGTCAAATTAGGAAGTAATTTTACATCTCCATACTCTATAGATATAGTACCTATATATCCACAAGGCTTTTCATGGTTTAGTATGTTACGAATGATATTAGTAATGGTAGACTTGCCGTTTGTGCCAGTAACACCATACATCGTCATTTTATCACTTGGTTTTGCATAAAATATACGAGCAACTTGATTCATTGCCTCATTGACATCTTCAACTCGAATATACACAGCACCGGGAGCCATATTCATTAATTCTTTAGAATGGACAATACAAACAGCTCCGTTTTTAATCGCATCCGCAATAAAATCATGACCATCATAAGTTAATCCGGGTAAACAAAAATAAATATTTCCTTGTAGAACTTTTCGTGAATCAAAAGATAAACCAGTAATATTAATCGTAGGTGCATTTTTAAATAATTTACTTAAACGCATGCTAAACCTTCTTTCCATAATAAATATGATCCTTAATAAGATCCCAATTCACAGTGATTCTACCACTTAATTCTTTCTCACTCAACACCTTACAAGAATGATATTGATTTGTATACCCTGAATAATATCCGTCTTGTTTTCTTTCAATAAGAACTTCAACAGGATTAAAACGTTTCATATCCTCATCCCTACATTTGTTAGATAATTCCAACAACTTAGAAACTCTTTTTTTCGCAATATTGCCATTAATTTCCCCTTTTAAATAACTAGCTTTCGTTCCATTTCTTTTACTATATGGGAAAACATGAAAGAAACTTAAATGAAGATCCTTCAAGTTTTGATAGGTTGTTTCAAATTCTTCTTCACTTTCTTGAACGAAACCGGCAATTACATCTGTAGAAATAGAAATATCTGGTATCAATGTACGAATCTTATCAATGCCTTCTCTAAATTCCTCAATCGTATATGGACGATTCATTCTTTTTAAAGTCTCGTTACACGCCGATTGAATAGGTATATGCAAATGGTGGCATATACGATGATTATCTTTTATTAAATTTATTAAATCATCACTAATTTCAGTGATTTCAATACTAGAAATACGATAATAAATATTTTCAGGAGTATAATTCAACAATAATTTTAATAAATCCGTTAAATTATATTCCCCATCGTTGTATCGGCCTGTATGTATTCCAGTTAATACAATTTCGGTATGATTCATATTTGCTAAATCTTTGGCAATCTTTAAAACTTCATCATGATTTAAACTACGCTCTCTACCCCTTGCAAAAGGTATGGCACAATATGAACAAAATTGATTACATCCATCTTGTATCTTTAAAAAAGCACGATGCTTTGTTTCAAATGTATGAACTGGCATGGATTCAAAGGCTTCAAAACGAGCAACCGTATCAACAACATCTAATTTATTATGTTTGATTAAAGTTTCTTGAATAAGCTTTGGCAATTCATTCTTCTGTTTTGCTCCAATAATTAAATCCGCATCTAAAGCTTTTCTTTCTTCTTCACTTGCGAATTGCACAAAGCAACCTACAACGACACATATAGCTTCTGGATTTAATCGTTTTGCTTGATGTATTTTTTGTCTTGATTTTTGTGCAGCTGTATTTGTAACGGTACAAGTATTTATAATACAGACATCACATTTTTCACTTGGTTTTACTTGTTCGAATCCAAGCTTTTCTAAACTTGAAGCATAGAATTGTGATTCGTATGCATTCACCTTACAACCAAGTGTAGTTATTGAAAATTTCATTTTTCCTCCTGTTTTATATGTGTTTGATATTCAACAGCACTTAAAACATAACATGCTGCTGTTTCAGCTCTCAAAATAGATTGCCCAAGAGAACAATTTGAATATCCCATCTCATTTAAAAGTGCAATTTCATTTTCTTCAAAACCACCTTCAGGACCTATACATATTGTGACAGATTGATTTAATTCCTTTAAATAATGTGCCAAATGTCGTGATGGATCAGACTCTTTTTCATAAGCGACTAAATTGAGTTCAGATTTATAGTTTGCTAAATCATTAATATTTACAATAGATTGAATTTTAGGAATATGTACCTGATTACTTTGTTTGCATGCAGAAATTAGAATTTCATTCCACCTTGTAATCTTTTTTTCAATTTTTTTATCATCAAGTTTTACGATTGTATTTTTAGACGTAAAAGGAATAATATGAGTCACTTGTAATTCACATGCTTTTTGAAGCATCCATTCAAATTTATCTTGTTTAATTAAAGCGCAACATAAAGTAGTCTTAACAAGAGGCTTAAATGACTCTAATTCCTCTATAATGTATAAATTAGGTTTATTTTCAACATGAGCTAAAAATACATTTTGATTACAATCTACAACACGTACTTTTTCGTTTTTTGTTGTTCTTAGCACATCAAATATATGATGTGCTTGATTTTGATCTAAGGATACAGAAGTATCTACCTTGCATTCTATATCTAAAAATACTTGCTTCATTTATTTGTCCATTCCCTCTTGGGTTAAACGATTTAATTGTTTGATTTCATAAGGCTTTAGTCTTCTGTATTCACCTGCTTTTAAATCTTTCACTTCCAAAAACGCAAAACGTACTCTATGCAAACGTCGTACTTCATATCCTAAAGCTTTCATCATATTCTTTACCTGATGATTCTTTCCTTCTTTAATTGTTAATTCAAACTGTGTACGCCCTCTTGTATAATCTTTTTGTAAAATAAAAACTTTTGCTGGTTGATAAGATTCTTCGTTCGTTTTTAATCCTTTTTTTAAAAGTTTAATATCTTCATCTGTTAAAATCCCCTGTAAATTGACTACATAGGTTTTTTCCAAGTGATATCTAGGATGAATCATGTGGTTACAAAATTCCCCATCATTAGTTAATAATAAAACTCCAGAAGTATCATAATCTAATCGTCCAACAGAAAATATTCTTTCATTTTTAGGCAAATAGTCTAAGACCGTTTTTCTACCTTTATCATCACTGCTTGTACATAAACAGCCTTTAGGCTTGTTCATAATATAATATACTTTTTCTTCTTTTTGAAGAACATTACCATTCACTTCGATGATATCTTTATTGGACACTTTTGTTCCTAAAATGTTGCAAACATCTCCATTTACTTTTACTTTTCCATTTATAATTAATTCTTCAGCTTTTCTTCTTGAACAAATACCAGCTTGAGCAATGACTTTTTGTAATCTTTCCATACTAACTCCTATTCTCCAAATAATTCATCGGATTGTTCTTTTTGTTTTGGTAATTCCGGTAATTCTTTAAGTGTTTCTAATTGGAATGCATCTAAAAATTCATCTGTAACTGTATATAAAAGTGGTTTTCCAACGACATCTAAACGATCTTTAGCCTCAATTAATCCTCTAGCTGTTAATTTTTTTAACATCATTTCACAATTCACTCCACGTATTTCTTCGATCTCAACACGGGTAATTGGTTGTTTATAAGCAATGATTGCCAATGTTTCTAGCGCAGCTTGTGATAATGTTGGCTGCTTATATTCTTCAAATAATTTTTTTCCATAAGGGTATACAAACTCTTTTGTAACAAATTTAAAACGATTCGCATATTCAACAAGTTCTATTCCTTTTGATGACTGCGCGTATTCTTCTTTTAATTTTGAAATAAGAATATTAATTTCATCTTTTGATAATAAATCTAAAGCATGTTGAATTTGATCAATCGTTAAACCATCTTCTCCACTTAAAAATAGTAACCCTTCTAATATTGCTTTCGCATTATCCATACTAATTATCCTCTCTAAGAATCCAAATCATTTCTTCTGAATCAATGGTATATGTTAACCATTTTTCATGTATTAGGTCTAATATACTTAAAAAAGTTACAATAACCATATGTAAATTTATACAATCATCACAAAGATTTTTAAACGAAATCGAATTTTTTAAATCTTTTAATCGATCTTTAATTTGGATTACTCTTTCATCAATCGATAATTCTTTAATCGTAACCTTTGTCTCATAAGGCTGCAATAATTCCATACGAACTATACAATGACGCATAGCTTTCATTAAATCATAAGGAGATTGTAAACTGAGTTGATCACTTTCTTGAGGAATTTTCCACTCATCTACAAGACTAGATACAGGCCTTGTAAAATGTAATTGTCTCATTTCGTAATCTTCTTTCAAAGAAAGACTCACTTCTTTATATCTTTGATATTCTAATAAACGACTTACTAATTGTTCTCTTTGATCTTCTTCGTATTCTTCCTCTACTTCAACCGTTTCTCTAGGAAGTAGTTTTTTTGATTTATACGCGATTAAAGAGGCTAATTCACTTAAATATTCGCTTGCAACTTCAAGATGTAGATTTTGCATCGCATGAATATATTCAATATATTGTGTTGCGAGAACATTCATATCTAAATCGAATAGATCAAGTTTATTTTCTTTAATCAAATGTAGCATTAGATCTAGTGGACCTTCGAATTCATCAAGTGTTATTAAAAATTCCATACAACCTCCTACACACCAAAGTATTATAACAAAATAAGATAGATTTGTAATGTTCAATATTTTTTTAGACAAAACTATGATAGAATATACGAGAATCGGAGTGATTAAACATATGCGAAGAGCTATCCTATTTTTAATATTCGCTTTATTTTTAGCATGGGTTATACAACCTAATTTAAGCAATCAAATTATAGAAAATTCCAATGTTCGTACACCCACGCAAACAGATTCAACCATAATAACAAATGATACCGTTTCTAATAAAACATCAAAATCGAAAGCCGTTATATGTTTGGATGCCGCTAAAGGTGGAACAGAAACAGGATATACAAGCGATGGTCATACAAGTGAAAAAGATATAAACCTTCAAATCGCTCAAAAATTAGGGGAATCTCTTTCGAATAGTGGATATCAAGTCGTTTATACCAGAAGCGATGATTCAACTATATCCAATGAATCACGTATTCAATATGCAAGTGAACAAAACGCCAAATACTTTATATCCATACAAATGAATTCTAGTGACAACACTTTATCTCGTGGCTATTCTATTTTCACGCAATCAAATGATAAATTAATTTCTCTAGCTAAACAGATTTCGAATAATATGAACACAATCAATTTTACTTTATTTGAAGGAATTGATTCTGATCATTATGAAAACTTCCCTATTCTCTATAATAACTCTGTTCCAAGTATTTTGATTGAACTTGGATATCTAAGCAATTCAAATGATTACACCAAATTAATAGATGAAAATATGCAAACAGAAATCGCATCTGCTATTACATCTGCTTTACTTAAAGAAATCAACTAAGCGCATAATGATGCGCTTTTTATATGCTATAATGAATAACAAAGAGAGGTGGATTATGGAAGAAAAACTTATTTACAAAGGTGCAATTTTTGATTTAGTAAGTAAAGATGTAAAAATTCATGACCAATACTATAAAAGAGATATTATTCATCATCCAGGTGGTGTAGGTGTAGTTTGTGTTTTAAATCAAAAAATTTTATTAGTCAAACAATTTAGACATGCGATCAACTCTTATACATTAGAAATCCCTGCGGGCAAATTAGAATACGGCGAAAATCCAATGGAATGTGGATTGCGTGAATTAAATGAAGAAGCTGGTATGGAATGTGATTCCATAGAACCAATTCAAACAATTGTATCTACCCCTGGATTTTGCGACGAAAAAATTTGGATTTATAAAGCAATCAATCCTAAAATTGCGAATCATCGTCTTGCATTAGATGAAGATGAAGAAATAGAAACAATTTGGCTTGATTTAAATGATGCCTATAATAAAATCAAATCAAATGAAATTGTAGATGCCAAAACTGTTGTTGGTATCTTATATGTTATTGCAGAAAGGAATATGAAATGAAAAATTTTATTTTTATATCCCCAAACTATCCAGAAAGTTATTGGATGTTTTGTCGAGGTCTAAAAGAATATGGTGCAAACGTACTCGCGATTGTTGATACACCTTATGAGAATTTAAAGAAAGAATTAAAAGAATATTGTACGGAAATATATGTTGTAAACAATTTTAACAATTATGATGACATGTTAAAAGCTTGTGGCTATTTTACATTTAAATACGGAAAAATAGATTGGATTGAATCCAATAATGAAGCATGGCTTTCCTTAGACGCTCGATTAAGAGATGATTTTAATGTTAAAACAGGATTTTCAAGCCAGCAAATACATGAACTACAATCTAAGTCAGCAATGAAGAAGTATTACGAAAAAGCTAATGTACCAGTAGCTAAATATACACTCGTTACAACTTTAAAAGATTGTAAAGACTTTGTTAAAAAGGTTGGATATCCCGTTATTATGAAACCTGATCAAGGTGTTGGTGCAAGTTTTACATATAAAATAAAGAGTGATGAAGAATTAGAAAATATCTATATTCAAACAAAAAACCATAATATGATTCTAGAACAATTTATAGATGGCGATGTATTTACTTTAGATGGTATATGCGATGAAAACGGCGATATTCGTTATTTAAATTCGCTAGAATATGTTGGAAACTGCATGAATTCTGTTCTCTATCAACAAAGTATTGGTGTTTATACTACATTTGAAATTAGTGACGAATATAGAGATATCGCTCAAAGAACAATTCATGCTTTTAATATTAAAAATCGATTCTTTCATTGTGAATTTTTTAGATTAACACACGACATCAAAGGCTTAGGAGAAAAAGGAAGAGTATTTGGATTAGAAGTAAACTTTAGACCTCCAGGAGGCATAGCTCCTGATTTAATGAATTACGCTGGTGAATTTGATGTATATCGTCTATGGGCTGAAGTCATCATGAATCAAACAGCCACATATTCAAAATTAAGAAGATATTCAGCCACATTTGCAGGACGTAGAAATTCTATTTCTTATCAATATTCTACAACACAAATCTGTGAACTTTTTAAGGATGAGTTAATTGATGTAGTATATCTTCCAGATGCTTACGCGCAAGCTATGGGTAATGTAGCAATACTTACTAAATTTACAAACCCAAAACGTAGAGAACAATTTTTTAAAACTGCATTTGAAATCAAGGTGAAACAATGATATTAGATCAAGAATTTTATATGAGTGAACTCGATGAAAAACGTAAATGTTTTATCTATTTACCAGATAATTATGAAAATACTAAGAAAAGATATCCGGTTCTCTATATGTTTGATGGTCATAATATATTTTATGATGAGTATGCAACCTATGGAAAAGCCCTTCATCTTCATGAGCATATAGAAAATTTAGGATTAAATATAATAGTCGTAGGACAAGAATGCTCGCATCATGGAAATGATAGATTAAAAGAATATGCACCCTATCCTTTTTATGATTTACAGTTTGGTGCTTTTGAAGGCTTAGGAAACAAAACTATGAATTTCTTTGTACAAGAACTTAAACCTTTCATCGATAAAAATTTTAGAACAAAATCTTCTAGAGAAAATACATTTATTGGAGGATCAAGTTGCGGCGGTCTCATGTCTTTATACGCTTCCTATAAATATTCACATGTTTACTCAAGAGCAATTGTAATCTCCCCTTATATTCTTAGTTCTATTGATGCAATTATGAACGATATTCGAAATAGTCAAATTCATAAAAATACAAGCATTTATTTGTCATGGGGAGCAAAAGAAGAATCACTTATGCATAATTTTATTCAAGAAACAAAAGCATGTACAGAAATTGCGAATTTATTATCGGATAAAAATGTAAAAATACTATTTAATGTAAGACAAGATGGACGTCATTGTGAAGAGGATTGGGAAAAAGAATGTGATACATTCTTACGCTTTTTAAATATATGAGAAGAAATGTTATTCACAAAATGATTCCTGATTTTGAAGGACGTACAATTATAATTAGTGATATTCATGGAAATTTAGATTTATATAATAAACTATTAAAAAAAGTTAAATATATACCTGAAAATGACCGTCTTATTCTTTTAGGTGATTTAGTTGAAAAAGGACCTAAGAGTTTAGAAACACTTCATAAAATCATGGAACAATCAAAAAAAGAAAATGTATATATTATTATGGGTAATTGTGATTTTATAGCTCGAAATGTACTCTATTCTTATCGACTGGAATTTTTAGCTCATGTTCTTAGTTTTAGAAAAAATAGTCTCATCCATGAAATGGCACACCAACTCAATATAGAAATTCTTCCAAATACAAATATGAGCTGTTTATGTGCTACGTTAAGAAAACATTATTTAAAGGAATTATCTTTTCTAAATGATCTACCTCATGTTCTAGCAGATTCAAAACATATTTATAGCCATGCTGCAATTATGAATGAAGAAAATTTTGGCTCTGATTTTTCTCAAGTTATGACTACCCCATTTTTTTTAAATAAAGACAATTATTTCAATAAAACAGTAATTGTTGGCCACTTGCCTGTTACGGAATACTGTAATCATATCGCATCATTTGATCCTATATATGATGCAAAACACAATGTGTACAGTATTGATGGTGGAAATATGGTAAAAAAAGGTGGTCAATTAAATGCTCTTCTTTTCGACAATAAACATAGTACTATTGTGAGAGTTGATAATTTAATTGAAAAAAAAGTCATACATGATGTTCCCTATAAAACACAAATTCCATTTTTTATAACATGGAACCATGGACAGGTACAAATATTAGAGCGTACACAAAAACAATCTTATGTTTACTGCCCTTATATTAAACGTTCTTTCTGGGTTGAAAATGAATTTATTTCTGTTTCAAACACGGAAACAAAAGCTACAGATTATACAAATTATGAAATCCCATTAAAAAAAGGAGATAAAGTTAAAATTTTATTTGAATATCAAGATAAAGTACAAATAAAAAAGAATGGTATTCTAGGTTGGACATATCGCTCCAATCTAGAGTAACCATTCTTTTATTTTATTTGATAAAGTAATTCACAAAGTTTATTGACTTCTTCTTCGCTTGTATGCCAACTTGTTACAAATCGTATGACATAGTGCTCATCATTCTTTTCCCAAATTTCAAAATCAACTTTATCCGATAAAAATAGATATTGTTCTTTTGAAACATTCACAAAAATTTGATTTGTATCACTTTTCATATAAAGTGAGTATCCAATTTTTTGAAGATAATCCTGAATTTTATTTGCGAGTAAGAGTTCATGCTTCGCATATTTTATCAAGGCATTATTTTCAAATAAACCTACAAATTGAATACCAAGAAGCCATCCTTTTGCAAGCATTGCACCATTTTGCTTCATAACAAATCTAAAATTTGATTTAAGCTCTGGATTCGTAATAACAACAGCCTCTCCAATAAGTGCTCCATTTTTTGTTCCGCCAATATAAAACACATCACATAAATTTGAAAGATCATTTAAATCATATCCTGGATTTGTCGCTAGTGCTACACCTAGTCGTGCACCATCCATCATTAAATATAAACCTAGTTCATCACACATTTTACGTATATCAAGTAATTCTTCTTTTGTATATACTGTTCCGTATTCAGTAGAATTTGATATATAGACCATTTTTGGATATACCATATGTTCATAAGTCAACATATGCATATCAAACACCTTTTTTATATCTTCTGCTTTTATCTTTCCATTATGATTTTCAACAGGAATAACTTTATGACCCACCGCTTCAATAGCCCCAGTTTCATGTGTAGCAATATGCCCTGAATCCACCGCAATAACAGCTTCATATGGTTTTAATACATGCTTAATAATAGTTTGATTCGTGATGGTTCCCCCTACTAAAAAATGAATATCCACATCATAATCTGGTATTTGTTTTTGTATGTATTCTTTTGCCTGTTGACAAATTTCATCTTGTCCATATCCTGTATAAGAATTACCATTTGTTGAATTCATTAGATCCATTATTTCCGGAATACATCCTTGTCCATAATCATTTCTAAAAAATAACATCAAATCACCTCTAGTAACATTATATCATAAATAAAAGTAGATCATTTGATCTACTTTACTAGTAATTTAAATAATTATTTGAATGACGCCATATTTTCATCTTTTCGGCTTCTTCAATCAATTGTTGTCTAAATTTAGGATGTGCAATAGAAATTAAAGCTTCAGCTCTTTGCCAAGTCGTTAATCCTTTTAAATTTACCATACCATATTCAGTAACTACGTAATTTGTGTTTGCTCTGGTATCTGTGATAATTGATCCTGGATGTAGCGTAGGTAAAATTCTTGATTGCAATTCACCTTGTTTATTTTTAAATGTTGACGAACAACAAATGAAACTCTTTCCACCTTTGGATAAATAGGCTCCCATTACAAAATCTAACTGTCCACCAGCACCACTAATATGTTTTATTCCTGTAGATTCTGCACTAACTTGTCCAAATAAGTCTATATCTACTGTATTATTGATTGAAATAAAATTATCAATTGATGCAATATTATAGATATCATTTACATAATCAACGGGAGCTGACATACATTGAGGATTATTGTTGACATAATCATATAATTTTTGAGTACCCGCACCAAAAGCGAAAGTTTGACGTCCATAATCTAGATTTTTTCGAGTTCCATCAATCTTTCCAGCTTTAGCAATATCAACAAAAGCATCCACATACATTTCCGTATGTACGCCTAAATGTTTCAAATCTGATTTTGCGATTAAAGAACCGACTGCATTTGGCATACCACCGATGCCTAATTGTAAACATGCACCATCAGGAATTTCATTTACAATTAATTCTGCAACTTTTTGATCTACATCCGAAGCTACCGTAGAGCCTGCAAGTTCATAAATTGGATCATTATTTCCTTCAACAATACAATCAACTTGAGAGATATGAATTCCTTCTTTAAATCCACCTAAGGTTCTAGGCATGTTTTCATTAACTTCTACGATAATTTTTTTACTTCTAGAACACATGTCAGCCATATATGTGGCACATGGTCCAAAATTGAAATATCCAAATTGATCCATTGGCGCTACTTGAAACATCGCAACATCAATATCTTCTACATTTTCTCTGTAATAACGTGGCAATTCAGAAAAACGAATCGGTGCATAATAAGCAAAACCTGCATTAATAGCTTTTCTTTCAATACCTGACATATGCCAAGAGTTCCATGTGAAGTGCTTTTCGGGATTTTCAATCTTATAAATTTCAGGAACCTTTAACAAAATTGCTCCACGAATTTTAACATCTTCTAAATTAGGAAGAACTTTTGCTAAAGCCTTATCTAATACAATGGGAGCTCCTGCGCAAAATCCATAATCAATCCATGAACCGCTTTTAATATCCTTACATGCTTCATCTGCTGAACATAATTTTGATTTATACTCATTGGTATAATCCATAACTAATTTCCTTCTTTCGTAAAATCTATTTATTTTTAAATTCTTTTTCTTTTACCTTATTTACAAAGCATTCCATTCCATAAGATTGATCTTCTGTTGCAAAGCAATCAGAGAAGTCTTTTACTTCAATAGCTATACCTGAATCAATATCTGTTTGTAAACCTGCATTAATTGCCTTTTTAGCTTGAGCAACAGCAATTGGTGCATTTTTACAGATGCCATTTGCCATCTTTAAGACTGTATTCATTAATTCTTCTTGAGGTACAACTGCATTTACTAATCCAATAGCAAGAGCTTTATCGGCTTTAATATTTCTTGCAGTATAAATCATCTCTTTGGCAATTCCAGCTGGAACAAGTCTTGCTAAACGTTGTGTCCCTCCAAATCCAGGAGTAATTCCTAAGCCTACTTCTGGTTGACCAAAAATTGCATTTTCACTTGCCACACGGATATCGCAAGCCATAGATAATTCGCAACCTCCTCCAAGAGCAAAACCATTCACTGCAGCAATAACTGGGCAATGTAAATTTTCGATTTGTCTAAAGATTTTATTTCCATATTCGCCATATTCTTTTGCTTCTTCTACTGTCTTATCTTTCATTTCAGCAATATCAGCACCAGCTACAAAGCTTTTATTTCCAGCTCCGGTAATAACGACACAATATGTATCTAAATCTTTTTCAACTGTGTTTACAGCTTCTTCTAAATCATTCAATACTGCTGTAGATAATGCATTTAAAGCTTTTTCTCTATTAATTGTAATAATTGAAACATGACCTTGTTTCTCTAATAATACGTTTTCCATTTTATCTCCTCATTTTTTAGAATAAAAAAGTGAAACAACAAGTGTTTCACTTTATCTTGTCACTAGTTGTAGTTATAGAATCCTTGTTTAGTTTTACGACCTAATTTACCAGCACGAACCATCTTCTTTAATAAAGTACATGGACGATATTTCGGATCTCCAGTCTCTGTATATAATACTTCCATAACATCTAATACAATATCCAAACCAACTAAATCCCCTAATTCTAATGGTCCCATTGGATGATTAGCACCAAGTTTCATAGCAGTATCAATATCTTCAACACTTGCTAAACCTTCTTGATAAATGAAGCAAGCCTCATTTATCATAGGAATCAAAATACGGTTAACAACAAATCCAGGACCTTCACTTACTTCTACAGGTGTTTTTCCTAAATCTTTGCTTAATGCAATAATTGCATCTTTCGTTTCAACTGGTGTATTTTCTCCTGAAATAACTTCAATCAATTTCATACGATCAGCTGGGTTAAAGAAATGCATACCAATAACTGGATGTTTAATTCCATTAGCAATTTCAGTTACGCTCAAGCTTGATGTATTAGTTGCAAAAATGCAATCATCTTTACAAATTTCATCTAATGTTTTAAACAAATCTTTTTTAATATCCATTTTTTCTAAAACGGCTTCAACAATAACATCACAATCAGCTAAATCTTTGTATTCACCAGCTTTTAAATTTGCTTTAATTCCATCAGCTTTTTCAGCTGTCATTTTTTCTTTAGATACAAGCTTATCTAATTTTGCTGAAATTTTATCAATTCCACCTTGAGCCCATTCAATTTTAATGTCGCATACAGTAACATTATATCCAGCAGTTGCGAATGCATTCGCAATACCTTGCCCCATTGTTCCTGCGCCAATAACACCTACATTTTTCATATTATAACACTCCTTTTATTATTCAGCTTTTGCTGCTTTAATTGATTCTACTAATAAAGGTAAAACAGTAGCTACATCACCAACAAATCCCATGTTAGAAATTGAGAAAATCTCTGCTTGAGGATCACGGTTAATAGAAATAATTAAATCTGATTTATCCATACCTGCACAATGTTGAACAGCTCCAGAAATACCACAAGCGATATATAATGATGGACGAACTGTCTTTCCTGTTTGACCGACTTGGCGTTCCTTATCCATATATCCGTCTTCAACAACGGCACGTGTACAACATACAACTCCACCTAATTCATCCGCAACGTTTTGTGCAACATCTAAACAATTTTCAGCTCCACGACCTACACCAACTAATACATTTGCTTTTGTAATATCGACATCAGCTTTTACTTTCTCAATAACTTTTTCAACAAATACTTGTGGATCTGTTGTAGTCCATTTTGGTTCAAATTCTACAACTTCTCCAGTATGAGATGCATCTGTTGGTACCAATTCAAATACTTTTGGTCGAATTGTAGCCATTTGAGGACGAGTATCTTTACATACAATTGTACCGAATAAGTTACCGCCAAATGTTGGACGAGTAACATCTAATAAAGATTCTCCAGTTGCTTTAGCATGTTCTAAATCAACTTCGATTTTAGTTGCATCTGCAGTTAAACCAACATTTAAACGTGCAGCTACACGTGGTGCTAAATCACGCCCTAATGGAGTAGCACCTGTTAATAATGCATCCGGTTTATATTCATTAACAACTTGAGTTAAAGCATCAGCATAAAATTGAGTAGAATAATCCTTTAATAATGAATGATCCACTACAATTACTTTATCTGCTCCATGAGAGATTACTTCTTGAGCTTTATCTTTAACTTTTTCTCCAAGCAAAACGCCTACTACTTTATATCCAAATTCCGGGATAGAAGCAACTAGTTTTCTTGCTTCTGAAATAAGTTCATAACTTACTTCTGCAATATTTCCATTTTCTTGTTCAACGAAAACGAAGATATCCTTATATTCTTCAAATCGTGCCATGTTTTCTTCCCTCCCTATTTAGTAATGATTTGCTTTTCTTTCAATGTTTTAGCAATCATATCTGCAGTTTCTTGTTCTGATAAAGTAAATACTTCTACCTTATCTGTTACATCTTTAGTAAATGTTGTTTTAACAGAAGTTGGAGAACCTTTGAAACCAACTGTTTCAGGATCGATTCCCAATTCAGCATTTGTTAAAACTTCAATTTTATTTTCATTACATAAGTCAACGATCTTGTCACATTGCATGTATCTTGGTTTATTCATTTCAGCTAATGTTGTAATTACACAAGGCAATTTTGCAGTAACAATTTGTTCGACATCTTCTAATGATCTCTTAACTGTAATTGAATCTTCTTTCACTTCTAGAATTTCATCAACGTATGTAATTTGTGGAATGCCTAAACGTTCAGCAGTTTGAGGACCAACTTGAGCTGTATCTCCATCAATAGCTTGGCGTCCTGCGATAACTAAATCAAATCCAACTTTATTTAATGCAGCAGCTAAAGCAATACTTGTTGCACATGTATCTGAACCACCAAGTACTCGATCTGTTAATAAAACACCTTTGTCAGCACCCATAGCGACACCTTGTTTTAACATTTCACTTGCTTTTGGAAGACCCATTGTCATTACAACAACTTCTGTATCTGGGTTCTTATCTTTTAATTCTAATGCAGCTTCTAAACCAGCTAAATCATCTGGGTTTGTGATTGCAGGAACTCCATCACGAACTAATGCACCTGTTTTTTTATCGACTGTAATTTCAGTTGAATCAGGAACTTGTTTTTCTAGAACAACGATTTTCATAATTTCAAACCATACCTTTCTTACTTCAACATAGCGCCAGAGATGACCATACGTTGTACTTCTGATGTACCTTCGTAAATTTCTGTAATCTTAGCATCACGGAACATTCTTTCAACTGGTAAATCACGAGTATATCCATAACCACCCATTAATTGAATAGCTTTTGTTGTTACTTCCATAGCAACTTCTGCTGCAAATAATTTTGCTTCAGCAGCAAGTTGAGTATAAGGACGACCTTCTTGTTTTGCAGTTGCTGCAGAATAAACTAGCCAACGTGCAGCATCTACTTTTACTTGCATATCTGCTAATTGGAATTGTGTATTTTGGAATTTGGCGATTGGACGACCAAATTGTTTACGTTGTTTAACATAAGGAACAACTTCATCAATAGCTCCTTGAGCAATACCTAATGCCTGAGCAGCAATACCAATACGACCTCCATCAAGTGTTTGCATCGCAATCTTAAATCCCATGCCTTCTTTTCCTAATAAATTTTCTTTTGGAATACGAACATTATTGAAAATTAATTCACGTGTTGCAGATCCACGAATACCAAGTTTCTTTTCATGTAATCCAAATGTAAAGCCTGGTGTATCTTTTTCAACGATAAATGCTGAGATACCACGAGTACCTTGTGATTTATCAGTCATTGCGAAAATAACATATACTTCAGCTTCACCAGCGTTTGTAATAAAAATCTTAGTACCATTAATAACATATTCATCGCCATCAAGTACAGCTGTTGTTTGTTGTCCAGCAGCATCAGTACCAGCGTTTGGTTCTGTTAATCCGAATGCAGCAAGTCTTTTTCCACTGCATAAATCTGGTAAATATTTAGCTTTTTGCTCAGCAGTACCAAATTGTGCAATTGGCCAAGTACCTAAGGAAGTATGAGCTGATAACACAACACCTGTTGTAGCACAAGTTTTTGATAATTCTTCTACCGCCATAATATAGCATAAATAATCAGCACCTGCTCCTCCGTATTCACGAGAATAAGGAATACCTAGCATCTTTGCTTGACGCATTACTTCTACAGATTCTTTTGGGAATCTTTCGTTTTCGTCAACATCAGCTGCGTTTTCTTTTACTTCGTTTTGCGCAACTTCTCTAAACAACTTTTGCATCATTTGTTGTTGCTCTGTTAAATTGAAATCCATAAATGAAGTTCTCCTTTCCAGTATTTTTGAACTATACGAAATTTGGATATCGATAGCATGATAAAGTTGTTAAACTTTTCACACATGCATATTTTACATACAAAACACCTAATCGTCAATGGGTTTGTTAAATTTTTAACAAATTAATTTTTCGTCTATTCTAATTCATAAAATTATTCTTTTTTGTTTTCGTGAAATTTTTAACAAGTTTATTGACATCCCCTTTTGAACAGTTTAGACTATGGATGAAAAAGAAAGAGGTAATACAATGAGAAAAGCTTATATTGTTGCTGCAAAGCGTAGTGCAATCGGTACCTTTTTGGGAAGCTTAACCGATGTCGAAGTAGCTGATTTTGGTGCTACAGTCTTAAAGGAAACGATTAAACAGGCAAATATCGATCCTGCAAATTTAGATGAAGTTATTATTGGTAATGTAATTGCTGCAGGTCTTGGACAAAATATTGCTAGACACGTTGCATTAAATGCTGGTATTCCAGTCGAAGTATGTGCACAATCTATTAATATGTTGTGTGGTTCTGGTTTAAAAGCAGTTATGGAAGCTACTTTAAGAATTCAAGCAAATTTTGGTGATCTTTATGTAGCTGGTGGAGTTGAATCAATGACTCGTGCACCATTCATGCTTAGTTATAAAAATAGAACAGGTACTAAAATGGGAGATCAAAAATTAGTCGATTCCATGTTACATGATGGTCTTACTGATGCAATGTATAATATTCATATGGGTGTAACTGCTGATAATATCGCAAAAAAATATGATATAAGTCGTGAAGCTCAAGATGAATTCGCATTCCATTCACAAGAAAAGGCATTAGCTGCTATTGCTGAAGGACGTTTCAAAGATGAAATCGTACCAATCACATACAAAACTCGTAAAGGAGAAGTTACATTTGATACAGATGAACATCCTCGTAAAACAAGTCTAGAAAAACTTGCAAAACTAAGACCAGCATTCAATCCAGATGGTACAGTTACTGCAGGTAATGCATCCGGAATCAACGATGGTGCTTCATTTACTATAGTAGCTAGTGAAGATGCTGTAAAAAAATACAATTTAAAACCAATCGCAGAGATTGTTGGCTTTGGTCAAGGTGGTGTTGATCCAAGAGTTATGGGATTAGGTCCTACTCCTGCAATCTTAAATGCATTAAAATACGCAAATCTAACTATTGAAGATATGGATCTTGTTGAATTAAACGAAGCATTTGCTGCTCAATCTTTGGGCGTTATCCATGAGCTTGAAGAAGCAACAGGTATGGATAAAGATGCTTTCCTTTCAAAAACAAATGTAAATGGTGGTGCCATTGCTTTAGGTCATCCTGTAGGTGCTAGTGGAAATAGAATTTTAGTTTCTCTACTCTATGAAATGAAGAAACGTGGTTCAAAATTAGGACTAGCTAGCCTATGTATTGGCGGAGGCCAAGGAGCTGCTGTTATCGTAAAAAATTGTGATGAATAATAAGTAGATTTTTAATCTACTTTCTATTTGAATTTCACTTGTGAATTTTTTAATTTGTGATTGATTTATTAAAAATCATATGCTAAAGTTAACGAGTAAGTAATGATTAATGGAGGAAATTATTATTATGACAAAAAAAGTAGTATTAGCTGGTGCTTGTCGTACAGCTATTGGGAAAATGGGTGGAGCTTTAAGTAATACACCTGCTCCAGAACTTGGTGCAATTGTAATTAAAGAAGCTTTAAATCGTGCTGGTGTTAAACCAGAACAAGTTGATGAAGTATTGATGGGATGCGTTATCCAAGCAGCGCAAGGACAAAACGTTGCACGTCAAGCCTCAATTAAAGCAGGATTACCAATTGAAGTTCCAGCAGTTACATTAAATGTTGTCTGTGGATCTGGTTTAAATTGCGTAAACCAAGCTGCTGCGATGATTATGGCTGGACAAGCTGATATCGTTGTTGCTGGTGGTATGGAAAATATGTCAATGGCTCCATATGCTATGACTAAAGCTCGTTTTGGGTATAGAATGAATAATGCAACTATTGTAGATACAATGGTAAATGATGCATTAACAGATGCATTCAATCACTATCATATGATGATTACAGCTGAAAACATTTGTGATCGTTGGAATTTAACTCGTGAAGAATTAGATGAATTCTCAGCAAACTCTCAACAAAAAGCTGAGAAAGCAATGGCAGAACATAAATTTGATGATGAAATCGTGCCTGTTCCTGTAAAAGTTAAAAAAGAGATTGTTGAATTCAAAACCGATGAAGGACCTCGTCCAGGAACAACGGCTGAATCATTGGCAAAATTACGTTGCTGTTCAGGAAAAGAAGGCGGATTGATCACTGCTGGAAACTCTTCTGGAATCAATGATGGTGCTGCTGCAATCGTTGTAATGAGTGAAGAAAAAGCAAAAGAATTAGGTGTAAAACCTATGGCTACTTGGGTACAAGGCGCATTAGCTGGTGTTGAGCCTGAAATCATGGGTATTGGACCTGTTGCTGCTACTAAAAAAGTAATGGAGAGAACTGGATTAACTGTTGATGATATGGATTTAATCGAAGCTAACGAAGCATTTGCTGCTCAATCTGTAGCCGTTGCAAAAGAATTGAATTTCGATATGTCAAAAGTTAATGTAAACGGTGGAGCCGTTGCTCTAGGTCATCCTGTTGGAGCTAGTGGATGCCGTATCTTAGTTACATTACTTCATGAAATGCAAAAACGTGATGCTAAAAAAGGTTTAGCTACACTTTGCATCGGTGGTGGTATGGGTTGTGCTACTATCGTTGAACGTGACTAATATAAACCATATTTTAATTTAACAAGCCAATCAAAAGATTGGCTTTTTTATACCCCGAATTTACAATCTAAATGCAACAGAGTTCAAAAAAAAGAAAGTGACTCATAAAATCCAGTACAATGGTGTTTGCAAAGACAACACTGAAAGGAGATACTA
>CAVGPK010000023.1:0-24292 GCA_963631155.1 bacterium
CCTTAGGGCTTATTCTTCCAAGTATCATCATCATTTGTCTTGTTGCTCGTTTTTTTAATCAATTTAAAGAAAATAAAATTGTACACTATGCTTTTTATGGGTTAAGGCCTTGTGTTGTAGCCCTAATTATCAGTGTTTCCTTTTCAATTTATATCCTTACTTTTTTTAAAGAAAAAAATATATCCTATTTAAATATATTTCTATTTTTTATAGTTTTTCTATACACAAAAAAATTCCCAAAAAGTCATCCAATTTTAATATTATTAGTATGCACTCTTTTAGGAATTGTATTTCAATTATAATATTGCTTCAATTTCTTCTAAAGAAATTGGACCTTTTCTAAGAATATTTACTTTTTCTTTTGTCAAATCTAAAATCGTACTTGCTTGTAAAGCTTTGCATGTTCCTAAAACAATCCCATCAATAGTAGGAAGTTGTTCAAAAACATCATCACTTGTACATGCAGTTTTTTGACCAGATTGATTGGCACTTGTAACCAATAATGGCCGATTTAATTCATCTATTAATTTCAATATAAAATCTTCATCAGGAATACGAATCGCAATAGTAGATAGCCCATTTGTGTATTCTGAAGGTACACTTTCTTTTACAGGCAAAACTAAAGTAAGAGCTCCAGGTAAAAAATGTCTTATAATTTTTTTCGTTCGCTCATCTACGATCGCAACCTGTTCCAGTGTTTCTATGTTTGAAACCATCATGGGAATGGGTTTTGTTTCTGGTCGATGTTTTGCGTGCTTTAACTTTTCTAAATCTCTTAAATCCCCATACATAACACCAACGCCATAGACTGTATCGGTTGGTAATGCGATAATTTCATGATTTTTAAATGCTTGTGCAACTTCGTGTATATCTTGATTTGAATATTTTTTCATACTACAACACCTCTAGAACATTATACGCTATTTATGTTAAAATGTCGTTTGAGAAAGGAAGTGTTTCCTATTTATGTTTGAAAAAACTATTGCTGCAATCTCTACCGCTTTGCAGGATGGTGCCATATCTATCATTCGATTAAGTGGAGATGAATCCATAGAAATCGTTCAAAAAATATTTGATCGAGATATCACAAGCGCAAAAAGCCATACCATACATTATGGTTTTATTGTGGATGAAAATAAAAAACCTATTGATGAAGTACTCATTTCAATTTTTAGAGCACCCAAAACATACACCTGTGAGAATGTTGTTGAAATCAATTGTCATGGAGGTCGTTTTATCACAAAGAAGATTCTATCTCTAGTTTTATCCAATGGAGCTACACTTGCCAAGCCTGGTGAATTTACACAGCGTGCTTTTTATCATGGCCGTATAGATTTATCGCAAGCTGAAGCTGTACAAGATATGATTGATGCATCCAATAACACTGCAGCATCTATGGCTATTCAAGGAATTAAAGGAAGTGTCAAACAATTGCTTCAGCCTCTAATCGATGACTTAATGGATATTATTGCTCAAATTGAAGTAAATATTGATTATCCAGAATATGAAGACGTAGAACAGCTTACAACATCCGATTTATTGCCCAAAACAAACGAATGGCTTGATAAAATTGATCACATTTTAAATCGTGTTCAAACAGGACAGATGGTAAAAAAAGGTATTGACACAATTATTGTTGGCAAACCAAATGTTGGTAAATCAAGTTTATTAAATGCCCTATTAGAAGAAGATAAAGCAATTGTTACAGATATTGCTGGTACTACAAGAGATTTAGTTGAAGGAACCATTCAGGTTGGTAATGTACAACTCAATCTAATTGATACAGCAGGCATAAGAGAATCTGACGATAAAATTGAACAAATAGGTATTGAGAAGAGTCAAGAGAAACTAAAAGAAGCAAAACTTGTCTTACTCGTACTCGATGGTTCTAAGCCTATTGATAAAGATGATCAAGATTTATTAGAGCTTACAAAAGATAAAATGCGGCTAATCATCTACAATAAAAAAGATAAATCTAATTCTAAAGATACAGATCGTATTTGGATTAGTGCCCAAAACCATGAAATACAACCATTACTTGATGCTTTAGAAAAAATGTATCAGGAAAATGTGTTAAAAGAAGAACCGTTATTATCAAACGAAAGACAAATTGGTCTACTCAATCAGGCAAAACAAGATATGTTAAATGCTCGTGATGCAATGAATAATTTTGTTGAGCCCGACTTAATTGAATTAGATATACAAGCAGCTCATGATCACTTAAAAGAGATTTTAGGTGAAGTGCATCGTGAAGATTTATTGGATACTTTGTTCTCAAAATTTTGTTTAGGAAAGTAAAATGGATAAGCATGTCGCTTATCCATTTTTTATAGATATCCAAGTGTTTTTAAAAGCGTTAACCAGAATGTGATTGAAAATGCAGATAATAACGTTGTTAACATGACAACACTTGAAGTTAAATTTCCATCATGTCCCATAGTTTTTGCCATCACAAAACCAGATACTGTTGTACTTGATCCAAGCATAACAAGGATAGCCACTAAATCCTGTTTTTGATATCCTAGCATGATCGCAATAGGTAAAAATAGTATGCAGAATCCAAACAATTTCATAAATGTACAAAATAAGGTTGGCTTTAATTCTGATTTTGCCTTAGAGAAATCAAAAGTAGCACCCATTGCCATTAAGCCAAGCGGTGTAGCCGTTGATGAAATATAGTCAACAGTCTTTGTGCATACTGCCGGCATTTTAAAAGGTAATAAAGATACAATAACACCTGAAACGATACCGATAATCAAGGGATTCTTTATCACTCCAACAAATGTTTGCTTTATATTTACTTGTAATCTTTCTTTTTTAAAAACAGACAAAATAATGACAGATATAACATTATAAGTAAATACAACACTCATTAACATTAATGGAGCCATACCAACATCTGGATATATATTTTGTGTCAATGCGATTCCAAGTAATGCTGCACTGCTTCGATAACAAGCTTGAATAAACTCTCCTTGAATAGATTTATCCTTTAAAAAATAGGATAATCCAATAGAGATTAGGATAGACAACAATGTCGCAACAAAACAATATGCGACAAATTTTGTATCCCATAAATCAACAAAATCTGCCGTATAAATATCTTTAAATAATAAGAGTGGCAAAGATATTTTAAAGACAAAACGATTCATTTTAGAAGCAAATTCATCATCCATAATGTGTACTCTATTAAAAAAATATCCAATGACCATCAACAAAAAGATAGGTATAGTAGCATTTAAACTAAAAACTAAATTTTCCATAATTTGAATTATAGCACAAAAAGCCAACTTTCGTTGACTTTCTATCCAATTAAATCATATTTTTTATCAAGCTGATTTAAAATAATACAACCATCCTCTGTCACTAATACTAAATCCTCTACTCGAACGCCCATTTTATCCGGCAAATAAATTCCAGGTTCGATTGAAAAAATCATACCGGCTTGAACAATATTTGTATTCGTAGAACTTACATCCCCATATTCATGATCGGTTTGACCAATAAAATGTCCTAAACGATGTGTAAAATATGGTCCATATCCTTTTTCAGTAATATAGTCTCTGGCTTTGGCATCAATATCACATAAGCGTACACCAGGTTTCACAAAGGCTTCGGCTCTTTCATTTGCTTCACGACAAATATCATGAATCTTCTTAAATTCATCACTAGCCTCTTTGCAGAAATAAGTACGTGTCATATCCGAGCAATAGCGATCTTTTCTACCACCAATATCAATGACGATACTATCCCCTTTTTTTAAAATAGTTTCATCTGGCATATGGTGAGGATCGGCTCCATTGGCTCCAAACGAACAGATTGGTGGAAAGGATGTAGATTGACAACCTAATTCTTTATATTGTTCTAAGATATACGTTTCTACTTCTTTTTCGCTCATACCTTCTTTAATATAATCTTTTGTTCGTTTCATGACTTCATCATTGATTTTTGAATTTTCAATCATACATGAGATTTCTACTTCATCCTTAATTCCTCGTGTATCATCTACGTATTTTGATCCTAATACAAATTTTGTATTTGGACACTCCTGCATCAAAGGAATAAGAAAGCGTGCTGTCCATTCTTTATCAACACCTACTGTTTTATTGGAATCTAATACATTTTTAATAAGTGAGATGGAATCCTCTGTATCATTAAACCAAACTTCTTCACATCCCTCTTGCTTAACTGTAAATAGATCATTTAAAAACAAAACCCTTTTACCTTCTGTATTGATATAGAGAGCAAATAATCGTTCACCTGGTTCAACATCTACTCCTGTTAAATACCATATACTACAAGGTTCACTCACAATCATTTGTTCTAGATTGTCTTTTTGCATTTTTTCCAATACTGCATCTATTCTTTTTTGATTCATAATTGCCTCCTAAAAATCTAATGTGAATTCTGTTCCTAATTCTTTTGTACTGTTGACATGAAGCTTAATTTTATGTGTTTTCGCAATTTGCGTTGCGATAGATAAACCAAGTCCTGCACCACCTTGGTATTTTCTCGATTTATCCATTCGATAAAAACGCTCAAAGATGTGTGATGTTTCTTCTGGTGGAATATAGCTATTTGTGTTGCGTATACTAATACGCGGTTTATTTTGATTCTTCGTTAAATAAAAATAAATCTTTCCACCCTTTGGCGTATACTTGATCGCATTATCTAAGAAAATTAGAATTAATTGTTTTAATAAAGCTTCATCTCCATGCACCATTATATTCTCTTCCACATTATCAATCAATTCAATTCCATTTTCAAATGCGATCGATTCAAAAGGAAGAACACAATTAAAACATATGTCACTTAAAGAGCAATCGACCATTTCTACAGTCGCTTTATTCGCATCATTTTTTGCCAAAAACAACATATTCTCCACCAATTTCCGCATACGATTGGCTTCTGATTGAATCGAGGTTATCCATTGTTTTTGATCATTAACTGAATCTTGTCCATGATTTAATAAAACGTCACTATCCGCAAGAATTACAGTTAAAGGTGTTTTTAATTCATGACTCGCATCGGCTACAAATTGTTTCTGTTTGGTCCAAGCTTCTTCGACAGGTTTTAGGGCCCATGCACTTAAAACATAGCTTAATATCAAGAAAACAAAAATGACGCCAATTCCTATTTCTAGACTGGTATAAATCATGTTTTTAAAGGAATTTTTCATATTCGTAATATCTACAAAAGCTATGGCATACCCTTCATCAATGGTTGTAGATTCATCGACTTGATAGTTATAGATTGCCTTTTTCTTATAGGCAAAGCCCATATCCTCTAAAACACCTTTATCATCTTTATCTTCTACAAGTTCAACTAATTTTTTTGCATCATTGGCATAGATGTTCCACACACTTCGATTTGTAACTAAATAAGAATAGTCGGAGTCTGTATATAAAACAAAGGAATTCGTATTAAAGTCTCGATTATTGTTTTCTTGATTTAAATCAAAGAAAAAATTATAATTTCCATTTTTTAAAGCCATGTATAAACTTTTATTGATTTGTTCTAAATCACTTTTATGGTTACCATAACAAACAACACCAAAAACGCCAAGTAATAAAACACATACAAAGCTCATCAATATTAAAATAAATTTCTTTTGAAGTTCTTTAATCATTATTTTCTTCTAACCTATAACCGACTTTTCGAATGACTTTAATACTGACTTTGCTTTTTAAAAACGTTAATTTTTTCCTTAAAAAAGATATATAAACCTCTACATTATTATCCATCGCATCACTTTCACTTCCCCAAATTGATACAATTAAATCTTCTTTTGAAGTAATTAGTTCAGGATGCGAAATGAGGTGTTTCATGATTTCAAATTCTTTATATCCTAAATGAATATGTTTTGTGCCACAATATAATTCGCACGCATCCAGTTGAAGCGACAAATCCCCATATTTAGCTTCATGAACAATGACTTCCCCTTTTCTTCTTGTAAGAGCATTAACTCGAGCGACAAGCTCAATACCAGAAAAAGGTTTTGTCATATAATCATCAGCGCCTACATTTAATCCTTTTACCTTATCAGGTATTTCATCCAAGGCCGACAACATCAGTGTAGGTGTTTCAATTTTATTTTCGCGCATTTTTTTTACAATTTCAAAACCATTTAAGCCTGGAAGCATCACATCTAAAATAGCCATATCATAATAGCCACTTAAAGCTAGATCTAATCCGTCTTCCCCATCATAGGCTAAAGTGACTTGCCATTTTTGTTCTTCCAAAATTTGTCGTATTGCTTGTGCTATATTTTTTTCATCATCAACTACTAATATGTTCATTCTATTCACACCCTTCTTATTTTCTTTGATTCTATTATACAAAACTTTAAATAATCTTAAAAAGAAAAAAGATGCCTAAGCACCTTTTAACTGAAATAATATCCTTTATAATCATAATAATAGATTCGATAGATAAAACGATCATTTTTCTTAATACTAAATTGTTCTTCTAAGTTGCCATCCATATCGTAAATTGATAACAACCCAGCAATACCTGAATCCACTACAATATGATTTCCTAAATTTTGTACGCTTGATACATAAGCAGAGAATGGAACTTCAAACGATTTAACTAATGTATAAGTATTTGTATTTTCATCAACTAAATATTGATAATAATAAGATGTTTTTCCTTCTGTAATAGAGGTTTGGATTCCTTCATTGACAGTCCAATCATAGTCTGTCCTTGTTTTTGAGAAGCCAAAATTATTATCAAACATATATAAATAATATTGTCCTTGTTCAAGACTTTCATCTTCCATATATGTAACTGTGTGTTGTCCACCACTAGTTAAGAAGTCACCATCTTTATTTAATAAGTATGATGTAAATTCTGTACCTTGCCAGAAGTCTTCATTTCCAATAATATATTCTAGAGTTGGATTTGTCGTTAAGTTACTAATTTTAATAATTGAGCTTGTTTCTCTAGAACTCAAAATAGCACTGTCATCTTCAAGATATTGAAGTGTATTGATATGTAGCCAGTCCCACTTTGATCCCTCTTTATGTTCTGTTGTTTGTTTGTAAGAGCCAAAGATATCGTCTAAATCTAAGACAAGTGAAACTTCTTCTGTATCAACATCCACTTTAATAATACAATCTTCTACACTGTCTTTATTTTTATCCGTTGCCAACAACAACAAGTTTCCATCATTATCAAATTGATAATCGTGGTGAATAATATAGTCTCCTAATTCATAAATATGAGTAACTTGGCCTAAATTATTCATCGCTACCATTTTACCTGTTGAAACGGACATGTATAATGTTTGATTTTGAACAAGCATACGATGACTACGATATCCTATAATTGGAATTTCACATCGTAAGATTCCATTTGTATCATACATATAGACAAAGTCAGCTGTATCGTCATCATTTCCCATTAGTGTATATAAGCCATTTCCTAAATCGACTTTGGAACCTGATGTTCTTGTCAATTGAACATCTTCATCACCTAATAAAGATCCCATTTCATAAGTGAATGTACTTGTTTCAGTCGTTCCATCTTTATAGGTTGCACTTAAAGAAATGGTATTTGTACAATCTGGTAAAAGACCAATCAATTGAAATTCATGTTCTTTTTGATATTCCTTAGCTTGATAGGCTGTATTCGTATAATCCGCATAGCCAGAAGCACTTACAGTATAAGTGATTTTTGCAGCTTCATCCGTTGTAAAGTAAATATACATCGATTGTGTATTTGTGCTAAACGGATTGTATTTATAGAATACATTATGCAACGTATAAGAAGATGTTCCTTTTTCGTTATCTAACTCTTCAGCACATTGTTCTTGATAAGCCGTCGTATAGACTTTACGTACCGTAACATTTTCATCCTTATCTTTATAAATGCCATATGCGATTGTTAATCCTAAAACCAATATAAAGATAATGGCTGTTCTAATATTTTTCTTCATCCCTCTTAACCTCAGTATCTATTATATTAAGTTTTCCTTAAGATTTCCTTAAGTTTTTTAAGAAATTAAAAAAAGCTGGATTTCCAGCTTTACGGACAAACATTTCGATTATACTTTAAAGGGCATGAAAAATAAAATCGATAATTTAGAAAGGTTTATGAATGTTCATCCATGGAATATGTTATCTTTAAAACCTTAAATGAAACTTAAAAAAGTAGTGTTTCCACTACTTTTCAATACTTAAATTAATACTTGATGCATCTTTACATACAGCACTTGCTGAATAATTTTTATATTTAAATGTTAATGTATGTTTTTTTCCATCTTCATCTTTAATTACAAATTTATAGTTCCCATCTTTGTTTACGGTAACAATAATTTGATCATCCTCAAGTTTACTATCAACCAACCCATCAGGAACCTTAACCAATTCATAATTTCCAAATCCGCCTAATTCAATCGTGATTTTTCTTTCTTTTGCACATCCTACTAAAAATGTGCATGAAACAAAGACAACCAACATCAATCGCAATATTTTTTTCATATGTACCCTCCAACTAATTCTATTATAGTCGCTATTAAATCAAATTGTAAATATAGATTACGAGTAAAAAGAATAACTTTACATTAATAGTTGCTTACTATAATCCTTTTATCCTGATATTGTGCAATTTCATGTATCAGGCAAGGTGTTCTGTTCTTGATTTATCTTTTCTCATTTTGTTTCTCCATAATAAAAGAGCAGATTTATTTCTGCTCATCTTCTTCATAAATTCTTGTTGGTTCGTTTCTTAACACGTCTAAAAATAAAGCGATTTTTGTTATCTCTGTAGGTTTGCAATTTGGATTTGCTTGAATATATTCATTTACATATTTCAAATCATCTATGTGACTAGCCATAAGCAAAACACCTTCAACAAAGTTCCCTAATCCATTTAATTTTTCAAGTTTCTTTTTTGTGTCTATGTATAATTCATTATATGTCATAGTCTTTCCACCTACTTTAATTTCTTTTTACTGACAATTCTGTACTCATTATATTCTTCATATAAAAACGTGTAAATGTATTTGGCAGATTCAATCGAATAAAAACAACCTTTTTCAACATCATTCTTTCTAATAAAAGTATTCACTCTATGATAAACAATGCCATACTCATCACTTAGTATTTTTATTTCTTTGATTTTTTTGTTTGCGAAAGTTTGCAAATCTATTTTCAATGGTAAAGGATTTGTATGGCTATTTTCCACTCTGCAAGTCCTAGTTCTGTCTTGCCACTCTGTCTTTCATTCAACCACTCATAGAATGACTTACTATCATAATGTGGAGCAGTTGCACAATGACAGTTAGGATGCATCGGTGGAGCGTTTTTGCCACACTCCATATCCTTGACTTTGAATATTTTTCCATCTAGTTCCTTGCATATTGAACAACAGTCTTACAAACCACAAGCAATATACTCGTATTCATCTATGTCTAGTGAATAATAGTTTTCTGCTTGCGCTTGTATCTGAGCTCTAGCGATTTCAGTTCTAAGCAATCACTCTGTTTGATACCTAGAGTTTGAAAAGGAACAATTTTCACACCCTATGAAAACGAAAACAAAATAAAAAAGCTTATCCAATTACTCGACTTAATTGAACAAGCAATCATCAAAATAATTTCAATCGTTGGTTGGATTTACATTTTGATGAAAGTGATTAGAGGCGGTTAACTACCGCTCCTTCTCGCTAACATTATATTTGAATTCCATTTAGTAATCAATCATGAAAGATATATTTTTAAAGATCGTTATTATTCTAGGTTTGATTTTTTCTTGATCGCAGTTTGCAAAGGGGCAATTTTCACACCCTCTGAAAGCTAAAATAAGAAATAATAAAAACTGGGTGACAATGTCCAAGAGAGAGATTGCAGAAAAATTGGATATTGATCCTACAAATCGAACGAAAATGCGTGAAATGTTTAAAAGAGTTATGCAAAAGTCATATATACAAATTGATGGAGAAACAGAAGACGACTGGGATAATGGATTCCTGTTGACAAAAATTAGATCAACAAAAAAAGCTATCTCGGTTCGATTTAACGATACGTATATTCCACTACTTGATCAGCTATCAAGTCATTTCACAGAATTTTATCTCGATTATGTGAAAGATTTTAGTCGTTTATCAAGTTAAAATCTGTATGTATACCTATTTTCATGGCAAGATAGCAATTATGCAATTCAAAATAAGAAAATTGCTAAGAAGGATTTAGAGAAAGTATTCAATTTAAAAGATGGCGAATATTGGAGAAATTACGGAACAGATCAAGCTAAATTTGATTTTCCGTATTTCGAAAGGCGTGTCTTGAATCCAACGATTGAAGAAATCAATGAATTGAAGTCATGTGACATGCACATCCTTTCATGTGAGAAAGTCAAAAAAGGGAAATTTGTTTTAGGATATGATATCCATTATACATTTGTAGATGAAGAAGGATTTATGAAATAGGAGACAAGAAAAAGGAACGAAAGAAAAATCAAGGTGTATTTGTTCCATTGACTCCTGTAGTAGAAGTGAAAAAAAGAGGGAAATTAACTATCACCTCTTTTTTTTATAAAAATAAATAGTAGCATTCTACAACCTAAATAGGCATAAGGTATTACTCTAACAAAATGAATATTTTTATGTTGAAAATAAGATAAATAAGACAATAATAAAGCAGTTACTATCAATTCAATAAAATAGAAAACCTTAATATGTTTAGAATCCATACATTCTACATGCAGGAGGATTTTCAGGAGATTGACTTACTCCGATAAAAGATTTTCTATTTATTGAAACAGTTTTAAACAATGCACCATTTTTATTTCTATACTCGTATTTATTATACCATCTATATTGTGGACATCCTGCAGCTTCTCTATAATAACATGTTTGATCTATGTAGTGTTGTTTATAGCTCATTACATAATCCGCAATTCCTACAGCTATAGAATAGGCTACAGAAGCTCCAGGAAAAAAAGCTCCAATTATAATACCTGTTATTACGTTTGCTGCAGAACTTTCAGGATTAGGAAATGTTACTCTTGTTCTAACAGAAAGCATGCTTCCCCAATTAGGTTCTACAGCTCTTGTTTCAATTCCTTCTTGAGGTTCATTTTTTTCAAGATAAGCAACAATTTTTAAATTTCCTTCTTTATCTTCTTCAAAAACTATATTATCTTTGAAGATTAAATGACATTCTATATTTCCATATTTGTCGTAAGCATAAACGTGTTTTTCATTATTTTCGTTTTCTATATCGTAAGTTAAATATTCATTATTTACGTAAACTTCATTTTCAGTTGCATATACAGTGAAATTAAAAGTACATGTGCATAGCAGAAGAGCAATTCCTATTATACTTGAACATATGTATTTAAAAATTTTCACAATTTTATCTCCTTTCTAGAATTATCATTAAATAAAAATCTCTGACTTGTCCATTGTTATCAAAGCTCCTTTTTCATTCTTTATGTCTCTTGTATAGAAATTCTAACAAGTATAAATACTAAAAAACAGTCTACTAATGCATTAAAATACATGATACAATTTAAAAGTAAGCAATAAGTACGTATCCTCGTATTTATTGACATACGTCTAGGACATTTACTTTTTTTGTAGAATGTTATAATGACAATAGAAAAGGAACTCCACAGGAGTTGCCTCGGAAAATAGAATTAATTAAAAACTACCTACCAGTTTGGCGACTATGAGGTAGTTTTTATTTTTTACTGGCAGTTTGCAAATGGGCAATTTTCACACCCTCTGAAAGCCATGCCCTTTTGGAGCATAGTTTACGTATCCTACAACTTCAACGATTGTTGCGTGCTTCACCTTCATAATGTAAATCTGCATCATATTTCTCCGTAATAAAAGAGCAGATTCATTTCTGCTCATCTACTGTTAATCTATCTGACCCATCTTCAATAATTCGTCAAGGTTCGAATCTTTTAATATTCAAACACAAAGCTTTATCCATAATTTCATCATGATTTAACGTTTTCTTTTGAACTAGCCAATCATGAAACATTTGCAAATCATCTCTATTTTCTAACAAGTCCATTACACCTTCAACAAATGGCATGTTTATTTGTAATTTCAATCTATTTAAAATAGCAACCGTTTCTTCATAAACTGTCATATACTTTCCTTATCTTTGATTTTTTATTTTTTCAAGGTTATGTATTCGTCAAAATCTTTCTGTATAAAATACCATCTATAATCTCCACAATCAAATTCAAGTCTAGAATTTGGAACTATTTCTTTGTTCTTTAGGTTTTCATTAGATACAAAAAGTGCCTATTTAAAAACTAATATGTCAAAAAAATGATTCACCTTTAAATCTGATTACTCATTCAGAGTTGATTACATGATTAAAAAATGGGCATTAATACTTTACGTATAGTTATTACCATTTTATTATATGTTAGGAGGAAAAGATGAATAAAAATTTAAAAGTTGGCTTTATAATTTACAATTCATTTAAATAGATCATGGAATATTATTTCTTATTTTTTGCTTGGATGTATTTCTTCAGTGACGCTAGTCATTTATCAAAAGGTCTCATTTTGATTTTTGCATCAATATTTTTCGGAACAAAAATATATGCCAAAAGGAAATCCCAAACCTCAGACTAAAGCAACTGACAAGTATCAAAAGAAAATTGGGTACATGGTTAAGGGCTTTAAACTAAAAAGAGAACTAGTAGAACAATACGAACAAGCATGTGAACGTGCAGGAGTCAATCAAACTGCACAAATTAGAAAACTGATGGAACAATTCAACAACGAGCACCCTGAGAAATAGGGCGTTTTTTTATCGGACTAATTTTCTTATTTTGAAAGCCAATATTCTCAATGCGATGCGATCAAAAAAAATAGTAAAACGCAAAATTTTAAAACAAAAAAAGCCTTTAAACAAAGGCGATTTTGAAATATGGTAGCGCGTACGGGATTCGAACCCGTGATACAGCCTTGAGAGGGCTGTGGCTTAACCGCTTGCCGAACGCGCCATGTGCTTAAGTATTATAACACAAATAAAAAGAGAAGTTCAAGGACTTCTCTATAATGTTGCGAGTAATTCGCATATATTATCATAACTACGTTTAAAAGAAGCAAGATCTAATTTCTCTTCGGGTGTATGGCATCCAAATGCGATTGGCCCATAAGTAATAATGTCTAAATCAGGCAACAAACCTTTCAAGATTCCCGTTTCCATTCCTCCATGGCTTGCATCTGTTTTCATTTCAATTCCCTTACTTGCGAGTAATTCTTTTAATGCATCTCTTAAAGGTGAATTTTCTTCATAGTTCCAACCTGGAAAATTTGTATTCTCATAAGCATACGCATGACAAAGTTTGGCTATCATCTTAATCTTATTTCCCATTTCATCCTTACAAGATTCCATAGGACTACGAATACAGAATGAGCACTTAATACAATCTTCTTCTGTTCTAACCTTTCCTAGATTTAATGAAGCAACAGTTAATCCTTCAATCGCCATGGATTTATGTTGGAATCCATTTGGGAATAAATAATACATCTGAATAATTTCATTCGATAAATCATTAGACATTGCTTTAGGTAATGTACCAACTTTTTCAATCTGAACAGATAGATTCTTATCACTAAATTCAAATTCTGTTTTTAAATCCTCTGCGAAGTCCTTGATATTATGAATAGGATCTTTATCTGTTGAAAATACAACTTCACACTCTCTAGGAATCGCATTCTCTTTTAAGCCACCATTTACACTTATTAAATGAATGTTTTTTAATTTTTCTAAAATACGGAAAGCAATCTTAATCGAATTTCCCTTTTCTTGATCAATACACCCTCCTGAATGTCCTCCACCTAATCCAGAAATCATTAATTTATAGGTTGGTAAAACATTCTTTTCATAATCAATCTTTTTTTCAACATAGGCATATCGACCACCCGAAGAAGTAATGGTAGTCGTAACTTCTCCACCACCATCAAGTCCAATCATTTTTTTAGCTTTAAAATACTCTTTCTTCAAATGAATCGAACCAAACAAGCCAACTTCTTCTTGTACAGTAAACACACACTCTAATGGTGGATGTTTTAATTCTTTATCTTCTAATATCGCAAGCATAGTCGCAATACCTACCCCATCATCTGCACCAAGAGTCGTTCCTTTTGCCTTTAGCCAACCATCCTCAACATAAATATGTAAAGAATCTTTTTCAAAATCAAAATCTGTATCCTTATTCTTTTCACAAACCATATCCATATGACCTTGTAACATCACAACATCATGATTTTCATATCCTACAGAAGCATCTTTATAGATGACGACATTTCCCATATCATCTTGTAAATATTTCAAATTGTGTCCTTTCGCAAAACTTACTACATAATCACTCAATTCTTTTTCATGAAACGATCCATGTGGAATTTTTGTGATTTGTTCGAAATATTTATATACCGGCACACTCTGATCTAATACGCACATAATCAACCCTCCATTTTTACTGAATCATACAAAAAAAGTAGAGATTTTTCAATCCCTACAAAATGTTAATGAATGTTTTTTCCTCTTCCTTCTTTACAGGTTGTGTCGGAATAGAAATTTCAAGTTGTCCATTTTCAAAACGAGCCTTTACATCCTCTTGACGATATCCTTCACCAATATAGAATGATCGTGAATATGTACCTGTAAATCTTTCTTGGCGAATTATTCGGACATTTTCTGTACTTACATTACGTGATGCACTAATTTTTAAATAACCATCCTTCAATTCAATTTGAATATTTTCTTTTTTAATTCCACAAACATCCATTTGAAGAAGATAGTAACCATCTTTTTCATAAATATCAGTTCTTAACATACTTGATGTTTTTGTCTCTTTTGTATCATTGAATAAATCATTAAAATAATTTGGATAATAACGCATACATTTCCTCCTGTGCCATTAGCACTCTTTTTCTTTATGTGCTAATATTATAACTCGTCTTCTTAGCAATCACAAGAGGAAAGTGCTAAAAAGATGATAAAAAACACTATTTTTATCATAAATCATAGGAGAATTTGGAAAAACTATGATCATACGATAGATATAATATGAAATCATACAGATACACCAGACAATTAATATTTGTTTAAGATATTTCTTTCTAAAAATACAATACACAAATATAAGTATCGTAGGAATCAACATCGCATGATAATAAATAGACGCACTAATATTACCTTGCATCAAATAATAAAGGCTTGTCGTCATATTGCATCCAGGACATGGAAAACCCGTAATAAATTGAATCGGACAATGATATCCAAAAAAAATCAAAAGAAGGAATAGCACGAAGGCTATTCCTAATGTTTTATTTTGCGAAGTCATTGATTGTACTTTGAAGGATGCAATAAGAAATGATGCCTAGGCCAAAGAAGCCAAGTACCATAAGAACAATACCATCATCATTTGGATGATTTCCATTAGGCAATTCCAATTCTTTTAAAACCTTTCCCGCCTTGTAATAGTAATACAATAAGAATAAAGAACAAGTAACAATAGAAAGAATTAAAACCAATCCAGCATCCATTGTTTCTTCTTTTCCCTGACTTTTCGCAATCGTATTAATATCACGTGCAATACAATATAGCCAATAAAATGTATATAATCCACAAGTACAAATACTCAAAATGATAGCTAAACCAATACTACGATTTGTGATATTTAAATTCGTATTTTTAAAAACGACCACAGGCTCATTAGGACGTTGCTCATCAGAAGATTTTGAAGCCAATTCCGTATCCTTCATATGTTTCCAATCTTCCATTCCACTACACCATACATACGTATTCCCTTTAATCATTCCCTTTTCAATTAAAGAATCCATTTCAGCCTTCGTATATGGTCCCTTTGAATCTTTATTTTCTACATAATACCAAATAGCATCTTCATCCGTTATATCTTCTGTAACAGGTTCTACATATAAATTTGTTTCTCTAAGTTTCACCCAATCTTGCATACCTGTCTTCCATACTAAGGAAGATCCATTTAAAACATTAGAAGAAACAAATTCTTCCATTTCAGATTCAGTAAATGGTCCTTTTGATGCTCGATTTTCAACATAGTACCATTCCTTTGGTTCTTCATTACTTGAACATTCTTCTTGTACTGTTTCAACATTAGCTTCTTCTTGATTCTCTTCTATCTTATCTACAATCTCTTCCGCTTCAACTGCTTCATCTTCACAAGAACATTCACAAGTTTCTTCTATTTCTTCATCCTTGTGACAACAACATCCACATTCATGAGTTTCTTCAACAGATTCCTCTTCTAAAACCTTGCCTCCACAATATTGACAAAATTTAGAATCATCCGCAATTTTATTTCCACAATGTTTACAAAACATAATACTTCTCCTTTATTTTGGTTTCACAATTACTATTATATACAAAATAGATTTAATTGTGAATAAACCATCTAATTCTATTTTATTAAGTTTTTCTTAAATTAGTTTTAAAAAAACGCATCAAAAAGATACGTTTTCATTCAAATTAATATCCACCATTTTCATCATAATAATAACTCTCATCCGAATAAGAATTATCATAAGAATAATCGTACTGACTATCATCATAAGTATAGTCATTATCATAATCATAGCTATAATCTTGCGAATAGTCATAAGAACTAGAATCATCACTACTATAATCTGGATAATAACTACTCAAATCATTTTGAGTATTGGTTACAGTAACCTCATCTGTTTTAACACTCTTTGCCTTCTTGCCATCAATAATAGCTTGAATTTTCTTTTTGGCGATTTCATTCTTGTATTCATCCTGAATCGTTACAGAAGCATATGCTTGTGATTCATAAGAGAATTCCATACTACTCTCACCACTAATCGCATACGATTCCATCTTCCATTTTGGTTGTTCATTAATTTCATATCGTACAAAACTAGCAATTTCATCATCACTTAAATTTGTTTCAAACGCAACCGAAATCGCATCCATAAATTTACTATAATTCATGATCATGGAAGCACTTATAGCCTTTTTCAACATCGCCTTAAATACTTTTTGTTGGTTTTTAACACGCTGATTATCCCCAATCGCATACGCATATCTTTCACGCGCAAACGCAAGTGCTGTTTCTCCATCTACATTTTCATGATGTCCAACACTTAACCCTGGTTGACCATTTACATAGAACACTTCACAAGTATCTTCATCCGTAATATCTAAATCAATTCCACCCATCGCATTGACAAGATTTGTAACACTTGAAAAGTTAATTCGAATATTATAATTAATCGTGATACCCAATACACTCTCAATCGTTTTTTCAACGCTCTTTACACCATGTAAACCCGTATGCGTTAATTTATCCTTGGCACCTTGTGCACACGCATTATCAATACATACCATATCCACATAATAATCACGAGGAATACTTGTCATTAAAATACGATGTGTTTTAGGATTTACCGTCAACAACATATTCGCATCACTACGACCATTCTCATCTAATCCTCCATAGGAATCTGTACCACTAATTAGAATTGTAAATGTATCCTGTGTAATATTCGAAACCGGATCGCTTGGATTATCAGAAGAATCACGTTTCGTGTAATACACATCCTGATAAATATATTTTGTTTCTGTATTGAAATTAAAATAGCCATCCGTCTCATGAAGAATTCCACGATAGTTTTCATTCATAATGATCGCATCCACTTGAGAATTGTTTAAAGCATCTACCATTTCAAACACATTATCATAGCTTACTGTTGAAATTCCATACGTATTCATCTTCTTTAAAACACGTTTTGTACCCTTATCCTGTTCTGATAGGACACCAATCTTTTTTGATTTCAAATCCTTAATATCTGAATAAGAACTTGAATTTAAAACAATTACAGAAGTCGTAGTTGCCTTGCGACTCGAAATATTCGTTACATCATAAAACACACTACTCGTTTTATATACATAATAATTCCCAACGCAAAGTCCAACACTCATACAAAGAGCTAGAAATATTACGAGTAATCTTGTAAAGACCGTTTTCCCCTTGAAATTAGAAACCAGCAATACAATTAAAACTAGTATGATAACTAACGCCACTACAAGTACAAAATACTTTGTAGGCAGTAAATTTAAATTGAATAATTGTATTAATAATAAAGCAGCAGCCATTACCATAATAAAGTTTAAAAACTTGGTAAAAAGTCTACGATTCTTTTTCTTATCATTCTTTTTCTTTGCCATACCATTTCTCCCATTTATAAATGATTGCGCTCACAATTTCATATTATACCTTAAAATAGGCATATTAGGCAAATTGTACATTTTTTCCATAAAAAAAGGGATGCTTTACCATCCCAAAATTCGAACATCCCGATACTTCAAAATCAATCGAATTTTTCTTTTTAAAAGAATATATAAATAAAATTTTCTATTCTTAACAAGCTCCTTATAATAATAAGCAATATCTTTTTTAAATATTTTAAAACGATTTTTTTCAGCAACCTTATTAAACTCATCAACAGAAAAAGATTGAAACACAGTTACATTCATTACCTCTATCTGTTTATGTCTTCTATTCATCTCTAACATAAAGGCATGATCAACATAATCCAAGAACATCGGTTCCGGATATTGATAGTCCTTAAAAACATCCGTACAAATCACCATACCGCTATTAATAGCCGAAATTGTAGAATCATGAATTTGATCCATTTCCTTTATAGGATAAATACAGCCATCTTTACTTATAACTGGCGACATTAACATATTTGTAGTTTTCACAATAGGAATATAAATATCTTTTTTTGATTTAATACATTTAAAAACAGCTTGCATATATTCATCCGTTAAAGCTGTATCATCATCTAATAAAAGCACATAATCATCCTTAGAACATGGAATATTCTTTAAACCTTCATTATACGCTTTAGATAACCCCTTGTTTCCATGCATAGAAACATATATATTGCCATCACTTAGTATTTTTTCTTCGTTCTTATTTTCAATTGTACTATTATCACAAACAATAAGTTTTATTGAAGAATAATTTTTAATGAAATCATAAGATTTAGAAGAAGTAATATCTTTATTATATATAACCAAAATACTATAAATCATAATTTCGCACTCTCTTTTTTAATTCAAAATAAGCCCGAATCATATTCCATCTCTTTGAAATCATTTCAATCATATTTCCATGTTTCATTGGAGAAACATTTTCATCATGGCGTCGATAATTTAATAAAGGTTCGTGGATCAAAACATTTTTACCTACCAAGTCTCCAACCATTCCAATCCACTGATCGTGCATATAAATATAGTCTGGAATCGGTAAAATATATTTCAATAAATCCTTTCGAAAAGCCATGCAACAGCCTATATATCCATTTTTAATAAGATTATGAACAATACCTATATCCGTATTTTTAAGTTTAAAAAAAGATGGTTCTAATACATTCATATCATTATCAACAATAGAACAATCATGTAAAACTACACAAGTATCCTCATCAAATTTAGAAAGGACCATTTGGACTTTATCCTTCTTCCAAACATCATCTTGATCGGCTAAGAATATAATTTCATTGGAACAGTGTTTCAATGCATTTTCTACATTTTTCTTAACACCTAAACCAGGGCCATCAATCAATTGAATTCGTTGATCATGTATAGACTGAATAATTGTCTTAGTATCATCACTTGATGGATCTAAGGAAATAATCAATTCATCCTTTTGATCCAACTGAATTAAAATGGATTGGATCTGTTCATAAATATGTTTCTGTCCATTATAGGCAACCATAGCTACCGATATAGTACATCTTCTATTTACTTCCATTTCCAACCCCATTTATTAAAATACCTAAACATAGACTGCATATGATATCTAAAAAGACGTAAATTTTTGTGTGATCCCTGTTTCCAAACGTGAACAACAGAACAATCTGGAACATATTTCACTTTCATTATTTCATTTACTCTTTTACATAAGTCGGCATCTTCTAAATACATAAAATAGCGTTCATCAAAGCCACCGATTTTTTTATACAAGTCCGTATGAATCAACAAAAAACATCCTTGCGCAAAAGGCACGTCAAAATCCACTGTATAATCCATTGATTTCATACAATGATCATTTACACGATGAGTAAATATGCCGCGAATAAAGAATCGTACAAACATATCCCAAACCGTCAATTCTTTTCTATATGCCTCTTGAATTTTACCTTGTTCATCAACTATTTTAGGAATACACATACCACAATCGCTATGTGCTTCCATATATTCGATTAACTTAGAAAATACATCTTCCTTTAAAGTAACATCTGGATTTACAATCGCATGATATTTTGAATCCAATTTATTTAAAACCAAATTATGACCCGAACCAAATCCAACATTTTTTCCAGAGTCAATATATTCAATTTCTTTAAATTCAGAAAGTGCTTTTTCAAAAGCTACTCTTTTTTTATCCGTTTTTAAAAGACAACTGTTATCGATAATATAAATCTTTTTTTCAATTGAAGTATATTTTTCAATCGTCTCAACCGCCTTTAAAACATCATCATAGTCATGATAGGTAACAATCGAAATTGTTAATGGTATCATCTATTTTGCGCCTCTTCCATGTAATACAATACTTATTGTACGATAAATTATCGTTAAATCCAACCATACATTCCAGTTATGCGAATAATAATTATCTAAAATCGTACGTTCTTCAAAATTTACATCGCTACGCCCATGCGTTTGCCACATACCAGAAAGACCAGGTTTCATAGCCACAATATATTTATAGTTTCCTCCCATATCCTTCTTTTCTCTAGGTAAATAAGGACGTGGACCAACTACACTCATTTCTCCTTTTATCACATTGATAAATTGAGGAAATTCATCCAAACTCTTTTCTCTTAAGAATTTTCCTGCCTTTGTAATACGAGGATCATTTTCTAGTTTTTTATTAATCGTATACTCTTCTCGAATAGCAGGATCTTCTGCCATTAATCTTTCTAAGATTTTATCCGCACCAAGAACCATTGTGCGATATTTGTAAATTTTAAAAGGCTTACCATCCTTACCAATACGATCTTGTGTAAAGAAAATAGGTCCCTTATCTCCATTTTTTACATTCACAACCTTTACATAGATTGTTAGTGGAATCAATAATAAACATCCAGCAATACCAAATAAAATATCAATAAATCGTTTAAAGATTTGTCCAAATAGATTCATAGTTCCTGAAGAATTCGCAATCAACAATTGTCCATCATAATCTTCAACCTTAGTATCAAATGTAACTAAGTTTTCCATTCGTGGAACAAAGTAAATATGAGAAGCATAATCTTGCACTTGATTCATAATCTTCTGAATATCTCTTTGATTTAATTGCGTAATCGCAATAATAACGGTATCGATATGTTGTTTCGTTAACACTTCTTCAATCTGATTAAAACGATACACACGATTGGAACGTATCATTTTTCTTTGATGAATATTTTCAAAATTATCAGCATCATTACAATCAATAAATCCACGAATATCAAACATACTAAAACGATTTTTTGAAACTGTTTGTCTAAATCGTTCTGCGCTCTCTCCTACACCTACAACCAATACACGATGTTTATAGATTTTACGTAATCTGTGTCTAGAAAAAATCGCAAAAAACATACTAAATACAAAACATACTAAATCATATCCAAGTAAAACATAAATATCAAACGGTGCATAAGACCAAATGATCAACACACCAAATACATATGCCCAAATATGGCTAATAATATTTAATTTCAATTCATCTGTCGCAAGTAACACCACTCTTTTATATCGTCCGCAAATGAATTGCATCAACATGTATGTTACCCATAAACGTAACTGAAATGTTGCATCTGTAAAAGGCCATACACACAACATGATTGCCGCAAATATCGCATCTACGATGCAATTTAAAATCCCGATTCGAGTCATAAAACCTAAACTCCTTTTTGTCCTGACATGCTAATAGTATAACATAGAATGAATGACATTCAAAATCTGTCCCTATACCACATCAACTCATCTATTTTCAATCAAGTCATTAAAATCATAAATTTCCATACTACCATTCACCATATTTTTTTACTAACAAGACAAACTGTTCTCTTGTTATTTCACCATTTACCCACAAAGCTTTAATAAGCGCATATAAACCACAAGACACACCATCATACATTTCCCAGTTATCTTGTTCATCGTATAGTTCTAAATCTTTTATTGTATTTTGAACTACTTTTAGAAATTGTGTCACATCCAAATCAATAGAATGATCAATCATAAAATAGTCCACATTCTTTACTAAGTCTTTCAAAATGGCAACTGCTACTTCTTATCCTTTTTCAATATTCCAAGAAACAATAAAAACGGAACACTCAAACCCACCACAATACTCGCAAAACTCATCCAAACATAAACAGTTGGAAGCAATATAGAAAGTATACTTACGATAATTTCAATACATGCACATACAAAGGCTGCAATTAATAGTCCATTATTCATAAACAATAAATCTCCTTGAAAATATTATACCATTAAAAAAGGGACTCATGTATGCAACATGAAATCCCATTATAATTATTCATTTACATCGTCTGCAGATTTACCGTCCAATACCGCATTAATCTTATTTTTTGCAGTAGTCACTGTACTTTGATTTGGTACCATAACATAAGCTGCATCACCAAGTTCAGCACACATCAATGTATCTCCTGTACCATCCACCATATATTGTTGGATTGTCCAAGATGGATTATCGCTAATTTGATATTTAATCAAAGATTGAATTTCTTCACTCGACATTGTTGTTGAGAAAGTATTGGCCATCGCATCCATGATTTGTGCATAATTCGTAATAACTGTAGGACTTGTACCTTTTTTAATAATTCCCATCAACACTTGTTGTTGATTCTTTGTACGTTGACGATCTCCTTCTGCATAGGCATAACGTTCACGGGCAAACAACAATGCATGTTCCCCATCTAAATGGTTAACACCTTCATGAACCACAATACCTGTATTGGTATTTCCCGTTCCATCTAGAGCATAACCTTCTTCAACCGTTACATCAATACCATCTAAAGCGTCAACTAAGTCTGTTACTGTATCAAAACCAACTTTGAAAGTATAGTTAATTGTAATTCCAAGTAAGTTTTCTACTGTACGCTTTGTCGTATTTGTGCCATGAATACCCGTATGCGTAATCTTATCTAATGCACCATCTTGACATCCATCACCAGCATCACATGCCGTAGTCACATAAAAGTCACGAGGAATACTTGTTAATAAGACTGTGCTTGTTTTTGGATTTACTGTAGCCACCATAATAACATCGCTACGACCATATTCATCAAATCCACCACGAGTATCTGATCCAGAAATCAATACATTAAACGCATTTTTTGTGATGTCATTAACAGAAGAAGCCTTATCCGTATTTTCCTGTGTATATGTTGTTTGATATACAACACGCGTATTCTTTGTAAAATCAGAATAATCTTCCATATCTGTAATACTTGAACGACTTGACTCATTAATGATGACACCTTCAACCTCACCATTATAGAATCCTTCTAACATAGCAGACATACTATCATAATTTTTACGCTCAATCGATACACTCTCAGACTTTAAGCCTTTAATACAAGCCTTTGTACCCGCTGTACCAATATTTCTTAATGTCCCAATTTGTTTTCCATTCAATTGACTAACTTTTTCAATATCACTCGAATCCTTAACGACAACACTAACTGCATTCTTTGCCTTTAAAGAAATATTTGTCATACTTGAAAACAAGCCATTCGTCTTCATCATGTAATAGCCACCAAAACAAGATGCACCAGCCAACACAATAGTAAGAAGGATGCAAATAATCTTTGAAATAATACCCTTTGTATAGAATACCAACAATAGGAAGAAGATTAAATCTAATAATACAAATACAATTGTGATTAAAAATAAAATCTTCGTTGGCAATACATTCAATGAAATCATTTCATACAACAAAAACATTGTTGATAAAAATAAAATGATTGTAAAGATAATGCCGAACACTCTTCCAACTACACTATTTTTTTTCATATTCATTTTACCTCTTTTTTAGTTCAAACACTAAAATTATACAGTAAATACACTCACTTTACAACATTATGCCTTTTTAGATAATCTAACGTCATCTCAATCGACTCTTCAAAAATATCAAGTACCTGCTCATCACTAGAAGCCTCTAGAATTTGATTTTGAATATTTGATACCGCCATCAACTGAACAACAATTTCCTGCTCAGAAACATTCA
>CAVGPK010000023.1:24302-25630 GCA_963631155.1 bacterium
TATCTAACTCATTTATCATTTCACACAACAAGTCATGAATCCTTTGTCTAGGGCAAGCATTCATTGCCTTTATATATTTTTTAATCGCTTCATCCTTCAAATCCATCATCTTCATACACATCCTTTATCATCAAATAATTTTCTTCAAACATTAAACTTGTCGTTTCAAAATCAAAATCTAAATCAATTGGAAAAGAATCTAAATCCAATTCATTTTCCTTACAATACGTACTAAATTCTTCAAAAGAAGTATAGAACAAATCCATAAACTCATGCATGCCTAGCCATAATCCATATCCTCTTCCACCAAGAAGTTGATTCTTATAACTCTCTATACCATCTTCAATCTCTAATTCAATTTCAAACTGATCTTCAAAATCATAGATTAATGTACAAGGAAGAAAATCTAGAGCCAAAGCCTTATAATCATATGGATATTCCATCTGATCCTTTTCCAAATAATAATCAGAATACTCATCTACATCAAAGGCAGAAAGAACAGAATAGACCAAATCACTAAGAGATATATCATTCTTCACTTCAATCCTTCGATAGAGTAAATTATTACAATCATTCACACTCGCTTTAATTATCATTTAAATCACCATTCCAATAATAGCACAAAAGCCAAACATATAGTTTGACTTTCGTTGTTTATTTCTTTTTAAAATACCATTTTTGAGCATTCGTACCATTTGCTGAATAAATATGAATATTCTTACTATTTCGAACAATTCCATCACTTAAATCTAAGACATAATTTGAATCTATTGCTGAAACAATCGTATATCCATTACCATTTTTCTTCACAATCCATTTTTGAGCTCTTGTACCATTAGATGCATATTGCCAAACATTTTTACCATTTCTAGCAACACCATCACTTACATCCAATACTTTTCCAGATTTTACATTTGTAAATGTAACATAACCATTAGAATCATGTGTAACCTTAAATGCTTGTGCCAATGTATTATTCGCACTATACAATTGAATATTAGCACCATTGGCTGTTGAACCATTCGATACATCTAGCACATAATTCGAATTTAATGAAGATTGAATCACATACGTTCCATCACTAATAACACCTCTATTTGTATTCGCAAGAGCATTTAACTTTTCTTCCTTTGTCATATAACGAGATAGATACCATTTTTGAGCATTCGTGCCATTTGAAGTATATATATGAATGTTTTTACCATTTCGAACAACACCATCACTCAAATCAAGTACAAAATTTGTATCAAGAGCAGAAACAATCGTATAGCCGTTTCCATTCTTTTTCACAATCCATTTTTGAGCTCGCGTAGTATTAGATCCGTATT
>CAVGPK010000024.1:0-7761 GCA_963631155.1 bacterium
ATATTATTTTCTGATTCTGCAAAAAATACAAATGGATTGCCTGGTATTGAAACAAAAGTAAAACAAGTACATACACAAACAATAATATACTCGAATCAAGAAGTAATTTTTGAATTAAGGACAACTTTTTATTATAGTTGTCATTTTCATATGTAAAATTAACATTTTCATATAATCCATTTGACTTTAAATATTGATTAATATTCTTTTTGACATTTCCTTCTTTATCTATAATAAACACATTAAATAAGTCCATTTCATAAGAATCATCAATTACATAGATGATCGGATTTTTAAAATAAAAGTGGGCATCAGAAACGCTATGACTTACCATCATATTTCCATCATCTATGGATTCATATTCGCATTGACTTGCCAAGCAATAATTTTCATCCACCGGCACAGATTCAGGTACATAAATGGTCCCCGGTTGAATATTTATAATTTCATTACCATGTTTATATAATTTGTAATCTTTAAGATATTCTTTGTTCACAAATATATATGGATATTCTATCTCTTCTCCATCTCTTCCAATTTTTGTTGAAAAATCTTCATAAACACATGGATATTCTTTTATCATTTGTCTAAGTTCTATGATCGCATTATTAAACTTATTAGAAAACATATTCATATTTAATCCTTCTAAATGAAGATAATTATGATAATTTGTTTCATATTTATTCAAATAATAACCATCTTGTATTACTTCATAAGTATAAGAAAACGAAATACATAATGGAACAAAAATCGATACCATAAACATAGCTTTAACAAAGACGATAACACATGAAATCCATTTTAATTGTGTTTTCTTCAATATTGAAACAGATTGAATCTGGTATAAAATAAAGAACGAAACAGATACAACAATTCCCATACAAAGGATGAATAAAAGAACAGATTTAAACAAATAACGAATGAGTTCATAATTTACAGGTCGAATATTTTGTACAACACATAAATACAACACAAATTGTACTAAACCATAAAGTAAAATATTCCAAATAAAAAGCATTCCATATTGTTTTTTATAAATAAATATAGAGCTTGCACCTTGCATTCTACGAATAAAAACTTCTTTTCTAGAAGAAAATATATCAGATAACAAACATAATACTATCGCAATCATCAAATACATTAAAATACGTTTTAAAAAAGAATAATCTATGGTTGATAATGAAAAATTAGATGTACTAATATCTCCATTTACTTGCATTTCATTTGTGATACTAGCCACACTTAAATCATTCAACAATTGCACTTTATGATCTGACACAAAATAGAGTGGAAACAAAGTATTTCCATTCCAATCCTCAATGTAATTGGAAAAGTCTTTTATTCGGTATACCTGGTTATACTCATCATGATAACTAGAATCAATAAAATCAATTGTGGCATATCGATCTTTATCTTTATATGAAGAAGAAAGATAATGCGTACTTGACTTAGAAAAATTAATCACTTTATTTTCTTGCGTATCAATTTGAACCACATTCTTTTTAGGTGCATAAATATATTCTGTATTTACATTTTTAGATACCATTCCAACAAAACATGCATAATTATGTTCTTTTAAAAATTGATATACCTTATTAAATTGTTCCGTTCTTTCTCTTTTATTTTCACTCAATTGTAAATCAACGGGAATTACATCCATATCTTGTTGTTGAGCAACCTTGTAAGCAATGTTAATAATATCATTGTATTGTTTTTGAGAAATGTTTACATATCCATCATAAAAAAGGATAGATGAAATAAATACAACTAAAATCATTATTATCTTTTTCATAAAATCACCCACTAAGCTGTGAGGCTAGATTTTCATCTAGCCTCATCAAATCTTCTTTCTGTCTATTCAATTGAACGAGTGAATAGTGCCGATGCTGCTGCATGTTTGTGACTTGTCGCAGTATTTGGAGTCCATGTTGCACTAGTACTTCTTGATGAAGATGTAGAAGATGCTGATTTCATTGTATACCCATTGCTCGTAGCCACATATACACTAATTCTATGGCTTAAGCTTGAAGCCGTTCCCTTTGTAGTGTATGAGTGTGTATAGAGATTATCTGTACAACTTGTAGATGCCATACCATACGCAAGCCCTTGTGAAGAATTACAACCAATAGTATACGAATCCGCTAGAACAGGAACACAAAATAAAGCAGTCAATGCGATAACACACGCAATCATATTAAACTTTTTTCATTATTATTTTCTCCTTTTATTTTCAAAAGAGCTCTTTTCTAATCTCATTATAAAAAAAGGGTTGTTTTAAAACAACCTCATTATTTTAATTAAAAACCGCTAATTCTTTGCCTTCTGCACCCTTAGTTTTTTACCCTTCACAACCGATAATTTACTTAATACAAGCTTTGCTTTACCATTTAAAATATCAACATAGGATTGATGATCCTGTACCTGAATTACACCAATATCATCTACAGTTACACCATCAATCTCACAAATAGCACCCACGATATCTCCTGGACGGATTTTTTTGTTTTTACCACCATTTAAATAAATCTTTGTGATATCTTTACGCAATTCTTTGGATACATCCTTTATTACTCGATCTGACTTTTTTAAATCTAATAATCCATCTAAAGAACTAGAAATCACTTCCTTGTCATCTTTTATTTCTAGATTTTCATCAAGATATTCCTCTAACTTTTCAAGTCTTGTTCCATCAAATTCATTAATAAAGCTAATTGCTAAACCCTTTTGATTAACTCGCCCACTACGCCCAATTCGATGCGTATAAATATGGGCAGGACTAGGCATATCATAATTTACAACAAGATTCACATTAAAAACATCAATACCTCGACTTGCTACATCGGTACAAACTAAAATACGAACCCTTCCCCTTTTAAAACGATTCATATGACCTAGTCTTTCCTCTTGCATCATTCCTCCATGAATTTTATCCACACTAATTTGATTCTCTACCAAACATTCATATACTTCATCCACCCTAGCTTGTGTCTTACAAAAAATCATACAAGATTCAGGCTTCATATACGCAAGAAGATGCAACAAATATAAAGGCTTGTTCATTTCATCCACTCTATACGCATATTGTTCAATTTGAGAAGCCTGTTGATATATCTCAATTTTTTTAGGACGTTTTAAATATTTCTTTGTCATCCTTTGAATACTTTCAGGATACGTTGCACTAAACAAACAAGTCGTATGTGGATGTGAAATATATTCTAAAACACCTTGCACCTGCTCTAAAAAATTCATATTCAACATTTCATCTGCTTCATCCAGTACCACAACTTTAATCTTAGAAACATCCAACGTTCCCTGTTCTAAATGGTCCAAAATTCTTCCAGGAGTTCCCACTACCACATGACATCTTTGTTTCAAATCCTCCTTTTGAAATTTAAAAGGCTGCTTACCAAAAATGGCTAATGTCTTTATTTTTTTATACGTACCAATACGATCAAACTCATCCTTAATTTGTAATGCCAACTCACGAGTAGGTGCTAAGACAAGAGCCTGTGGACTTTTTTCATCCACTTCTATATTTTGAAGAATCGGAATCACAAATGAAGCTGTTTTTCCAGATCCCGTTCTTGATTTAACCAAACAATCCTGACGTTCTAAAAGAACTGGAATGACTTGTTCTTGTATTTCTAAAGGAGCTTTATATCCCATTGTTTGTAACGCTTGTAAAATGTTCGAATCTAAATGCATTTGTTCAAAAGTCATATTTTTATCACCGCTACAATTATACCATAGGTTTGTTAAGGTTTTTTTACACACCAAAAGTAAAAATAAAACTATAATAAGGGTATGAAATTCAAAACACTAGCAGCCAAACAAATTGAAAAAACAGAAACCTACGTACGATTTCAATACGCACTAAATGAATCTCTTACCTATTCAAGCGATATTCTTCAATTTCAACTCACAATCTTAAAAGACATTCCTGAAGATCATATTGAATATGCTCTAGAGCTTTCAAAGAAGAACCTCATCTTATTAAATGGTTCAGTCATTGAAACAAAAAATGAAATGAAACTTCATGATTGGGCACCTTTCATTGTGATGGCACAAATTTTTGAATACTATAAGCAATATAAACAATTGCCCCTTATTCTATTAAATGCCGATCAAGAAACACGCAAAAACTATTCAAATGAAGAATTGATTCGAAACTTATTCTAGATAAGTTTCTTTTTTGTAGTACAATCTTTTTGAGGTGATTTTTATGAATATGACAACATTAAATACTCCACTACCAGAAGACTTATTAAAGCTTAAATGGAACGGTCAATTTAGGCTTATGCTTGAAATGATTGATTTACGACTTCAAAAAGATATTCCAACCAAATTAAAAGAACGTTTAGAATTAGAAAAAGAAATCATTTCCCGCCTTCCGAATGATTTTATCTATACCAAAGAACAAGCTTTAAATATCCTTCATTCTAAAATCCAAGATTTCACAGATGAAGAATTTGAAAACTTATTTAAAGATTCTGCGTTTGAATGGATATACATAGAAGGAAATATGTATTTCAAAAATAACTTCTTTGAAAATTTAGTTAAAGTAAGAAAAAGCTATGCCGATCGTTTGATTGAAAAAGAAGAAAAATCAAGTACACTTTTAGATGATGTCATAAATAAGATGAAAAAAGATAAAGACATTTTATGCAAGATTCATGTAAAGACAAGTATTGAAATTGATCCAAAAGCACAAAGACCACAAAAAACAATTCGCGTATGGCTTCCTATTCCCAAGGAATATGCACAAGTCGAAAATTTGAAAATATTAAATATATCGCACAATCATAGTATCAACGACAATACTGTCGATCAGCGCTGCGTATATATCGAAAAAGAATACGAACCCAATGAAATCTTTAGTGTAGAATATGAATTTATCAATCATATGCACTATGAAGAATTGAATCCGGATATTGTCACATATGATCATCCAGACTGTTGTTTAGAACAACAAGTTCCTCACATCGTATTTAGTGATTACTTAAAAAATCTCACAAAAGAAATCATTGGTGATGAAACAAATCCATTGTTGAAAGCTAAAAAAATTTATAACTATATCACAAGTCATGTCATGTATTCATATATGCGACAATATGCCACGCTTCCATGCATTAGCGAATATGTAGCTACCGGCTTAAAAGGCGATTGCGGTGTACAAGCTTTATTATTTATTACACTCTGTCGCATTGCAGGCATTCCTGCCACTTGGCAAGCCGGACTCTATACAACACCAGAATCCATTGGAAATCATGATTGGGCTAGATTTTACATTGCACCATATGGATGGTTGTATGCTGATTGTTCTTTTGGAGGAAGTGCTTATCGAGCTAACAATCAAGAAAGAAGAGATTTTTATTTTGGATATTTAGATCCATTTAGAACACCTTGCTCATCTAAATTTATGGGCGACTTTGTTCCAAAGAAAAACTTTTTACCTTGCGATCCTTTCGATAATCAAAATGGTGAAGCAGAATATGTGGATGAAGCAATCCCAAGTCCATATATCTTAAAGAAAACTGAAAAAATAGACATCCATATTTTGGAGGTAGAATAATGAAACCGATTATTGGACTTACTTGTAATGAAATGTTTGATACACAGGCGAAACAATTTATTAACGAGGCCTATATCCATAGCATCATTCGAGCAGGTGGGTGCCCTGTTATTTTACCCATTGTACAAGATGAAAAATCCATCCAAACTCAAGTCGAGATGTTGGATGGATTGATTGTGACAGGTGGAATCGATATCAATCCTTTATTTTATAATGAACAACCTATGCCTCTTCAAAAAGATTCCAGCATTCAAAGAGATCAATATGAATTGAAACTTTTAGAATTTGCGGATAAAAAAAGTATTCCAATCTTTGGCATTTGTAGAGGAATTCAAGTCATCAATGTCTATTTTAAAGGTACATTGTATCAAGATTTAAATTATACAAATCATCCTGTATTAAAACATTCTCAAAATGAAAAAAGAGAAAACTACAGTCATACCATCCATATCGAAAAAGATTCATTCTTATATGATATCTTTAAAGATACAGCGTATGTGAATAGTTTTCATCATCAAGCGATAAAAGATGTCGCACCAAACTTCAAAGTCATTGCTAAAGCAAGCGATGGAATTATTGAAGCCATTCAACATGAAACAAAGCCTATTTATGCCGTGCAATTTCACCCTGAAGCCATGTCCCATAAATATGCATCGATGCAAGAAATCTTCAATCAATTTATCAACCATATTGAATAGCGAAAGCTATTCTTTTTTATAAAAACATCATTTGACAAAACTTCTTTCCACTAGATGTTTTAAAAATATTTTTATACACGGATTCAATCTGATCTTGTTGGTAATTTTCTTCATACATATTCACCAGAAAATCCGCTTCCACAAGAATTTGATAATCTAAACCATCCATATTTGTATACGTATGATGATGACCTACCAAGTAGGCTACACGTTTGATAAAATCAGAATCATAACCAATACGCATTAACATATTTTCAGCTAGAACTGGGCCCTCTAATTCTTGGTAGTGTCCAGCTGAACTTCCATATTTTTCTAGACTAATATTAATGCCAATATCATGAACAACAGCTGCTGCTTCTACTATGTCACTAATTTTTTGAGAAGCCTGTTCTCTTAGTGCAATCATATGTGCAAATGCATACACCTTTAAAAAATGTTGTACATGCTTGGCATTCCCTTTTTCAAAAAGAATCATTTCATCAATCAATTGTTCTAATTTATTCATAGTATTACTTCCTTTATTCAATCGTATTTCCGGCCACATATCCTGTGCTCCAAGCAATCTGTAAATTATATCCACCCGTTTGTCCATCTACATCCAAAACTTCTCCAGCAAATTTCAATCCTTGAATCAATTTAGATTCCATTGTCTTTGGATTGATTTGATTCGTTTTTATTCCACCCACAGTAATCATAGCCTGATCAAAATCACCAAATTTTTCTATTTCAAAACTAAAACATTTCAATAATTCACAAATTCTTCGTCGTTGCGACTTTGTCGTTTCATGCACCATTGTATTTTCTGCAATGTCCAATCGAGAAAAAAAATAGTCCACAAAACGCTTTGGAAAAATTGTTTCTAGTATACTCTTTAACATTTTATTTGGATAAGCTTTCATTTTATTTAATAAGCCTTGTTCAAATTCGTCAATTGAATAATCTGAAATAAAATCAAGAATCAAAGTTGTTGGTTGCTTGTCAACAACATAACTTGACATTGCCAATATGCCTGGGCCACTAAATCCATCATGTGTAAATAGAATATCTCCATCATCTTTATACAAGACTTTCTTATCTTTCTTTACAAGAATATGGATATTTTGAAACGACAATCCTGCTAAATCAAAGACTTCTTTTACTTTTAATGAGACAAGACCTGGATAAACATCATTTACTTGAATGCCATTTTCCATCGCAAATAGATAACCATCCCCACTACTTCCAGTAATCGCAAAAGATTTTCCTCCCGTTGCGACAATCACAACATCACATTCATAGTCACACTTATTCGTTTGAATACCAACAATCTTATTTTCTTTAACAATTAATTTTTGACAAGTCTCTTCCATATGAATTCCAACTTTATTTTCTCTTAGTAATTCTACAAACAATAAAGCAACATCTTTTGCAGAATTTGAACTAGGAAACATACGTCCATGATCTTCTTCCACACAAGGCATACCTTTTTTCTTCAAAAAATCTATCATATCT
>CAVGPK010000024.1:7771-25103 GCA_963631155.1 bacterium
ATCTAAATTAGAAAATTGAGAAAAGGCACTATATAAAAATTTTTCATTATGCACAATATGTTTGAAAAATTCATCCTTCAAACAACGATTTGTCACATTACAACGACCATGTCCCGTTAATTGAAGCTTCTTTCCCATCTGCTCATTCTTTTCAAATAAATATACTTCATGTCCATTTGAACTCGCCACATATGCAGCCATTAAGCCTGCTGGACCCGCACCTATTACGATTACTTTTGCCATAAAATTAACCTTTCAAAATATTTTCTTTTAAATAAAGACCTAGACCATCATGATTATTATCATACTTCGTTATATCATTTGCGCAATCCTTTGTATCATCAGTACCATTGATCATACAAACACCTAAACCTGCAAGCTTTAACATCTCATTATCATTAGATGTATCTCCAAAAGCTACTACATTTTCTAACTCAAAATCATTCAATTCACAAATCTTTTTTAATCCATAGCCTTTATTGATGCGTTTATCGCAAAATTCCAACAAAGTCGATTGCGTTTTAAAACCATGATAAAATTCATTAGGATTTTCTTGGACAATCTTTTCAGCTAGTGGCATATCCTCTTCTCTCATACGAAACATGATTTTTGCGTTTTCATGAGCACACATCTCTTCAGCACTTACTAATTCTAGTTCTTTATGAGATGTATTGGCAGAATGTTTCATTACATCATCTATATGGGTACAACGAATCTTATCTTTCCAATACACAAAAGGAGTACAATCTATCGATTTCATTAAATTCACTGTCTCTTTTAACCATTCTTTTCGCATTTTAAAATAACTATACTCTTTTTGATGAAGATTATCCCATAATTCAGCTCCATTCATTCCCATCACAAAATCAAAGTCAAATGGTAAATTCCAATACACTTTATTTTGTTTCAATTCATCCACAGGACGCCCTGAGGCAATCCCAAAATAAATCCCCTTATTATGAAGTTCAATCAAACCTTCTTTTGTTTTGGGCATTAATTCTTTTTTCTCATTTACTAATGTGGAATCAATGTCACAAATCACTAATTTTACATCCATCATTTTAAGTCCTCTAATTCATATGTGAATCCTTCTCCATCTACTTCATTGACATTGTTCACAATAATAAACGCTCTAGGATCCACACTTTTAATTTCCTGTTCCAAATGTGCATACAACTTATTTGGGATGACAATCATTAAAACAGGACGTGACTCATTTGTATAGCCTCCATGACCATCTAAAATCGTAACACCTCGTTCCATTTCCTCAATCACATGATCTTTAATTTCTCGCCATTTATCAGAAATAATCATACAATTGATAGCTTGGCTGGAACCTAATAAAACCGTTTTATCAATCGCATATCCAGAAGCAAATACAGATAAAACACCAATTAATGCAGACTCTAACCCATAAGTAGTAACTCCCAATAAAACCGTTAATGCATCAATAATCATGACTGAATTTCCTGATGATATTTTTGTATATTTATGAATCATTAAAGCTGGAATATCCATACCCCCTGTACTTGCTCCAACTCTAAAAACAATACCCAATCCTACACCAGAAATTAAACCTGTATAAATACTTGCCAAATAAGGTTGCATCACAAACGTATCCTTTGGAAATAATGTTGATACATAAGTTAAAAACGAGACAAAAAAAGTATAACTGAAAGTAGAAATGAGTGATTTTAACGCAAACTTTTTCCCTAAGAAAATGGCACCTAAAATATAAAGTCCAATCATTAATCCGTTAATCATCCATACCGAAGGAATGAATGGAAATATAGGTTTAAGGGCGACCGCAACACCAGCTACGCCTCCCGTTAATGTATCATTTGGTAATACAAAAAACGCAACACTAACAGCCACTAAAAAATTACCAATTAAAATCACAATTATATTTTTTAAACTATTCTTAAATTTCATATACAATCATCCTTTCCAACAAAAAAGATAAGACATATCTTATCTTATAACATTTCTAAAGCTGTCTTTGATACCAAATCAAAGAGTTCAATCACTTCATCCATTTTATCAGAACCCAGCTTTTCATAGATACCATCTACAATCTTTAAGACTTTTTCATGTTGCGAATGATATACCTTAATCATTTCTTCATTTAATTGTATAAAAATTTGTCTACGATCATTATGATTTCGATTTCGATTAATCAATCCTTTTTTTTCCATATTCGTTAAGGTACGATTCATTTGCGATTTTTTCATTCGCATAAATGCACATAAATCCGTTGCCGTTACATCTTCCGTTTTATGTTCATATAAATATCGACAAATCATTGATTCATTAAAAGGTAAATCACTCGTAATTTTTTCATTATTGATGATTGTCGTCATTCTAAGCCATGATTCAAGTACCTTTTCACTCTTATTTATCATTCAAGCATCACCTCATTTATTCTAACACAAAAGCATTAAAAAAAGGCCGTGAAATTCACGACCCTTGATCATTATAAGCTTTTATGTAATGTTTCAAGAACAACTTTTAAATCATTTACACCCATTTGACCTGGAGCACTCGCTTGTTTTGCGGCACCAAAAGTCAAACAAGAACCAAATACTTCACCAGCTAAACGACTAATAACGCCTGTAGCTGCCATTGACATAGTAATAATTGGACGATCAGCATGTTCTTCAGCCATTTCATTTGTAGCAGATAAAAGAGTTAAAACATCCTTCTTAGATTGAGGCATAACTGCAATCTTAGGAATATCAGCACCCTTTTCTTGCATTAAACAAAGACGAGAAATGATCTCTTCTTTAGCTGGTGTTTTAAAGAAATCATGGTTTGACATAACAACCTTAACACCTGCTTCATGAGCTGTAGTAACAATGGCTTCTACTTCAGCATCCCCTGTATATAATTCAACATCTACTGCATCTACATATCCTGATTTGGCAACAGCTTGATTTAATTCAACATAATAAGCTGTAGAAACTTCCAATTCACCACCTTCTTTTTTTGAACGGAAAGTAGCCAAAACTGGAGTATCCCCAAATACATCACGAAGATCTTTTGCCATAGCACATACAGCTTCTGTATCTTCTACACCTTCAAACCAATCCATACGCCATTCAATAATGTCAGCTGGCGTTTCAGTAATAGTTTTAGCTTGTTCTAAAACATCTTCCTTTGTCTTTCCTACAATAGGAACACAAATCTTTGGTACACCTGCACCAAATTCAACATTACGAATTTTTACTGTATTCATTTTTATTCTCCTTCATTCATATTTTTTGTATATGCCTCAAACAATTCATCCCCAACCTGTTCATGAATTGAATCATAGACACTTTGTGAAGCTTCACGCATTTGACTAATAACCTCATCCGACAATTCAATCTCTTGCGTTCCACTATCTTTAATAATTTTTAAACGATCACTTACACGTTTATCACATTGTTTACGTGAGTAATCACGAGCATTAGCGGCCGCCTGATCTACAATCTTTTGATCCGCTTTGCTTAAGCGATTATAGAAATCCTCATTAACAACCATAGATAATAAATGAGGTAAATGATTTGTTTTTACAACATAATCTTGTTGTTCATAAATTTTACCTGAAACAATTACTTCATATGGATTTTCTTGTGCATCAATGGTACCTTGCTGCAAACCAATATACACCTCACTAAATGCCATCGGTGTAGGGTTCGCATTCAATGCCTGCCAGAAAGCCAAATGATATTTATTTTCCATTGTACGAATTTTAATTCCGGCAAAATCAGAAAGCGATGTAATATTCTTATTTGAGGTCATAACACGGAAATTTTGATCAGACATCGCTAATAAACGAATACCATGAGCTGAATAAACTTCATTAATCAATCTCATAAAGCTTTCATCATCTAATGTCTTACGCAAATCTTCAATATTTGTATAAGCCATTGGCAAATCAAAGATAGCTAATTCAGAAATAAAGTTCGCTTGAGGAGCTGTATTTTGAACCACAAATGGAATATCCCCATTCATACAACTTTCAACTAATTCTCTATCTCCTCCAACAGCACCATTATGATATGCCTTAATTTGAATTCGACCATTACTTAATCTTTCAATTTCTTCTACAAATTTATTTGTGAAAATTCCTGTTACCGTATCTTCAGGTGAATCATTGGCAATAATCCAAGGAAAAGATTGCGAAGCCTTTACAGGATCCGATTGTTTTGCGACACATCCCGTTAAAGAAAAAGCTAAAGCCATACTCATCATACAAGCAAGTAATTTTTTCATTCTCAAACTTTCCTTTCTATTGAACCAAAGTCAAAGCGATGGCAGGAATAAATGTAATTAATATTAATGCAATAAAGAAGAAAACAATCAAAGGAAAAGCCTTCTTCGCAATTTGCATAACAGGTACATCCGTCAAAGAACTAGCCACAAATAAATTAATTCCAATTGGAGGCGTCACAAATCCAATAGCCAAGTTAACAACCATAATAATACCAAAATGCACTGGATCTACACCTACACTTGTTACAATTGGAAGTAATATTGGCGTTAAAATCAAGATAGCTGGACTTGTATCCATGACCATACCAACAATCAACAATAATAAATTGATGACAAGTAAAATCGCAACACGACCATGAACTGTATTTAAAATCAAATTTGCTGCAATATCTGGAATTTGTAAAATGGTAATAATTCGAGAGAATGCGACCGATGAAGCTAAAATAAATAAAATCGGCGCATATGTACGAATAGATTCCACAAACACATTGTACAAATCCTTCCACAGTAATGTTTTATAAACAAACATGGAAATGATTAATGCATAGAATACCGAAATAACAGCTGCCTCTGTTGGGCTAGCAACTCCTGAATATATACAACCTAAAATAATAACTGGAGTTAAAAGTGCCCAAAAACTTTCAAAGAAAACTTGTTTGAAGCCTTTTTTATGAAGTGCATCCACTTCCGCATGAATTTTTTCTTTATCTTCACCATGTTTTTTACAATAATAAATCGCATAAACCATTAATAAAGCCGCAATCAAAATACCTGGAAGAATACCAGCCATAAACATTTTGCCTACGCTTGTACCACTTGCCATCGCATATAAGATAAAAGGAATACTAGGTGGAATAATAACACCTAAACCACCGGCTACTGCAACAATTGCGGTCACAAATACCTTGTCATAGCCTAAACGAATCAATAATGGAATAGTCATACTTCCAACAGCCGCAACCGTAGCCGGTGCACTACCAGAAATAGCTCCATAAAATAGACACGTAATAATTACAGCACAAGGCATACCTGCCGTTTTGTTTCCGATAAAGTAAGAAAAAACATCAAATAATTTTTTACTAACTCCACCTTTTGCCATTAAAACACCCGATAAAACAAACATCGGAACAGCAAGTAAAGGGAATGAATCAATTCCACCAAACATCGCACGAATAATATATTCAGCCGAAACCGTAAAATTTGGATCTAAAATTGTTGGTGTTAAAGAAACCATACTTAAAGTGGCAGAAATTGGAACCGACAACAACAAGAGAACAATAAATAATATAAAAACAACACTTGCTAACATATTATTTAACCTCCCTTGGATCTTGATCCACTATTTTTTCATGCTTCAACATATGAGAAACATTCGCTAACTCAAATAAAATTTGTTGAAAAGAACGAAAAGTAGCTAATGCAAATCCAACAAACGGAGCACATTGCACATATGGCATAGGTAATCCTAAAGCTGGACTTGTTTGCTTGGATTCAATTGACAATTGTAAGAATTTGAATCCATGAATCGTTAAATAAAAGAAAAGTATAAACAACATGATATTCAACAAAAGTTGTGCAATGACATAACCTTTTTTAGGTAACATTTTAATCACTTGATCAACCTTGATAGAAATCCATCTTTTAATACAATAACTGATACTAATAAAACAAGACCAGATAAAGAGATATCTTGTCAACTCTTCAGACCAACTTAAAGAATAGTTTAAAGCATATCGGCAAAATATTTGGACTCCCATGATCACAGCCATTGCGATTAATAATCCAATCAACAATAACTCTTCTAATTTGTCATCCAAAAAACGTATTACTTTCAAATCATCACATCCTTTTTTATATATTTTAGCAAAAATACGGTAACAAAGTACCGTAAATTTGCGAAATATTCAATTATGCTTGTTCACCAACTAAATTTTTGTAACGTGCATTTACATATAATCCTAATAAAACACCAACACCAGTTAAGACAATGTTCATAACCATAACTTGGCTAGGAGTCATATTTCCTGCAGCTGTTAAAATAGTATAGTTACATAATGAAGATGCGATCATTACTAATGCTGTTACTGTACCTTTAATTTTAGGGAAGATCATGTTACATACAGAAGTTGCAATCTGTAACAATCCACCAGCTCCTGCCCATCCAATTACGAATGCACCAATTGTACACATTGTTTGGCTTGGAGCCATTAATACAGCAACCATCATTACTAAACAAATAGCAGGATATACTAAGATAAAACGAACATCTTTAATCTTACGAGTCAAGAGTGAAGTTACAATCAAAGCAAGCATTGTTCCCATAGAATAGTATGATTGCATAGAGCTAGGATCTGCCCATCCAGCAACGTCCTTAGCAAAGTTTTGTGCACAGTTTAACCATAATTGGAAAGTACCTGTACAAGTGAATCCAATAAGAATCATAGCAATTGATTCAATTGAGAAATGTGTTTCTTTAATACTTTCAACCAAGCCTTGTTTCTTTTCGCCACCATCTGTATCTGGAAGTGGACAGAAAATAACCAAAACAGCAAGAACTGCAAAAGCAATACCACAAACCCAGAATAAGTGATTGTAGCTTGTCAATCCTGCTACTGTAGTACTTACAGCTACTCCCAAGAAGAATGGCAATAACATTTGGCTAATTGAAATAAAGAATTTAATTCCCATTGTTGCAATACCAGGAGCATCGCTAATAGCTTCTGCAACAGCAGGATAAATTCCTGTGTCTAAGAATGAGTTTGCGATACCACCAACAACAGCACAAACATAAGCAATTGTGTAACCACCATTTGTTCCTGCGTTGAATGCGAAGGCTAAACCAATTAAATAAACAGCATAGCTAAGTCCACCGATAACCATAGAAATCTTACGTCCTAATTTATCAGATAATGGACCTGCAAAAGGAAGGGCAACTAAACGACCTAATCCTAATGCAGCACTAATTTTTGTAATTGACATTGGGTCACAACCCCAACTTGTCGCTAACGATTCCTTAATAACCGCTTGTCCTAATACCGAACATCCAACACCATGAATGAAATAATTCAAATACATGATGATGACAGCTGGTAAATATTTTTTATCTCTCATGTCTCTTTCCTTTCAAAATCCCACTATTATTAGAAATCAAATCCCATGACTTCTTTAATGTGTTCTACAGGCATATCTTCACCTGTCCACAATTTAAATGCAGCAGCTCCTTGATATAACATCATAGGGAAACCATTTAAAATTTGACATCCAACACTTTCAGCCATTTCCAAGAATTTAGTTTTTGCAGGCGCATAAACTGTATCTGCACAAATTAAATCTTTACGTAAATATGAAGTGTCAGGTAACCAAGTTTGTCCTTCTAAAGGTTTCATACCCATACCTGTAGCATTTGTTAATAAGTAAGAAGATTCGATTTCTTTACGTAAAGCTTCTTTATCATCTAAATCAAATAATGTAGCTTTACATTTTGTGTTTTCATTGATTTTTCTTACTGTTTCTTCAGCATTTGCCCAGAATTTATCTTTACGGTTGAAAATTGAAATTTCAGCTACACCATCCAAAGCAGCTTGAATTTCGATTGCAGTTGCAGCCCCACCAGCTCCTGCAATTGTCATTTTCTTTCCAATAGGATCGATGTGTGCATCTTTTAATCCAGTCATGAAACCAACACCATCTGTGATTGTTCCAGTTAATACACCATTGTCATTAACAACTGTATTAACAGCTCCACACATTTCAGCAGCTGGAGTTAATTTGTCTAAGTATTTTCCGATAACAGTTTTGTTAGGCATTGAAACGTTCCATCCACGAACTTTCATAGCTCTAAATCCTTTCACTGTATCTTCCAAAGTATCATTATCTACTTCAAATGCTAAGTAAGCATAGTCTAAACCTAATTTAGCAAAAGCTTCATTATGCATCTTAGGTGATGATGAATGGCGGATTGGATATGCGATCAATCCGATTAATTCTGTGTGTCCTGTAATTCTTTCACTCATGTTCTTTTCCTCCTAGTAAAAATATTACTTTCTTATTCTAAGTATCCTTTTGTTTTTAATGCATTTAAGATATTACGTCCTTCACCAGTACCATCAATGATACGACGAGCTCTGAAACTATCACCAATGTTGATGATTTCTACATCTTTTTCATCAAATGCTTCATGTAAATCCGCTAAGATTGGAGCATATGAGCGCATTCCTAAACAAACGAATCCGTAGTCAAAGTCTAATTGTTCAATTTGATCATTACGTTTAACAATGAAGTGATCAGGATGAACTTCTTGTAAAGCTGTTGAAGTTAATACATTTACATTATTTTTCTCTAAAATAGCATATGTACCAATCTTCGTAACAAAGTCTAAATCCTTACCAACAACAGGTAACATTTCAACGATAGAAACAGTTGCCTTACGATTTGAGAAGAATTCAACAACATCCAAACCTACAGCTCCACCACCAACAACAACAACTTTCTTTCCTTCTAAGTTTTCAGGATAGTTATTGATATTGTTGATCATTCCAAGAATACCTTGAACACTGCTTTGTGGATGATCAATGTTTTCTCTTAAACCTGTAATAGGTGGAAGTAAAGGAGTTGATCCTGTAGAGTTTACAATGAAATCTGGTTTTAAAGCTTCAATAAATGGAATTGTAGCTTCTGTATTTGTAAATGTGATTAAGTTTTTCAAACGTGAAGCACGTTTAACTAAGTAATCAGGGAAATCTCTTAAACGTTTCTTTTCAGGAATTTTACTGATTTCTACACTTAAACCACCTAAATGATCTTCTTTTTCAATTAAGAAAGTCATACATCCAACTTCAGCAGCTGTACATGCAGCCTCAAGACCAGCTGTACCACCACCAACAACTACTACGTTGCATGGACGTTTTACTTTATTAAATTTATAAGATTCGCCCTCATTTACACTTGGATTTACTGTACAACGAATTGGACGATTTAAACCAATACGGTGTCCACTACATCCGATGTTACATGAAATACATTTACGAATTTCATCTAAACGACCTTCTTTAACTTTTAATGGCCATTGAGGATCCGCAACAAATTGACGTCCTAAACCAATAAAGTCTGCTTGTCCGCTAGAAAGGATATCTTCAGCCACTTGAGGATCACGAATATTACCTACTGTAATAACTGGTTTGTTAAATTTTTCTTTAACAGCTGTAGCTAAATAAGTTCTCCAGCCATCTTTTAAGTAGTTCGCATCAATTTGGTATTGAATAGAATCTACTAATCCACAAGAAACATCAATGATATCAGCTTCTTCTTGATAGTAACTTAATAATTCTAATGAATCTTCTAAGTCACTTCCACCCTCTACAAATTCGTCTGCACTAATACGAACTAAGATTGGGAAGAAAGGTCCTACTTGTTCACGTACTGCTTTTAAAATTAAGTTTGCGAAACGTGCACGATTTTCAGCACTACCACCAAACTCATCTGTACGATTATTTGTAAGTGGTGATAAGAACTGACTTACTAAATAGCTATGTCCACAATGAATTTCTACTGCATCAAATCCAGCAATTTGTGCTCTTTTTGCAGCTTTAGCATAGCTTTCAACGATTGAATAAATTTCATCTTTTGTTAATGGACGAGGCGTTGCTCCACCTTTTTTATTAGGTAAATCACTTGCAGATACGGGTTGCATTTCAATTCTTTCTGCAACTGCACTTGCACCAGCATGGTTCAATTGAACTGCAATTTTTGTCGCATGTTTATGAATTGTTTCTGTAAGTTTAAACATTCTAGGAATATAAATATCCTTGTCTAAACGTAATTGTGATGTTCCATTTGATCCTGATGGAAAATCAACACAAGCATTTTCAACAATAATTAAACCTGCTCCACCTTGTGCTCTTTGTTCATAGTAATCCATATGCAAAAAGCTCATTTCTCCTGTGCTTTCTGCAAAGTTAGTTCCCATTGGAGTCATGACGATACGGTTTGGAATCGTACATCTTCTAACTTCTAATGGTTGAAATAGTGAATTAAACTTTCCCATTTTTTCCTCCTGTTAACTCAACACAATGTTAACTTATTCACAAGACACTACCATTATAGGAAATCTCTGTCATTTAAACAATTGACAAAACTAAAATTATTTATAGATTTTTTCTATAGATTCGTTATAATTATTAAAAAGGAGACTATTTTTTATGAATCTGAATCACTTATATTATTTTAGAGTCCTCGCCAAAACACAACACTATACACAAGCTGCAACCATACTCAATATTACACAACCCTCCCTATCACATGCGATTTCTCAACTTGAAAAAGATTTAGGTTGTTACTTATTTGAAAAACAAGGAAGAAACGTGCGTCTAACAAGGTATGGGCAAATCTTCTATGAATATATAGATAGTGGATTGAAACAAATCGAGATGGGTCAAAAACGAATTGAAGCCATCACCAGTCCAAACCAAGGATGGATTCGTTTAGCCTTTATTTACACATTAGGATATTATTTTGTTCCAAATACCATTAAAAACTTTCATGCGATTCGTAAAAACAATCAAATCAAATTTACTCTAAAACAAGGAAATACAACCGAGTTATTAAATGGATTAGAAGAAGAAAAATATGATGTTGCGCTATGTTCCTATCAAGAAAACCGAAATAACATCCAATTTATTCCCATCACAACAGAAGAACTTGTCGTTGTCATTAGTAAAAATCACCCCTTAGCTATTCGTAAAGAAATCGATTTAAAAGAACTTCAAAATGAGTATTTTATATATTATAGTAAGGAAAGTGGTTTACGCCCCTTAATCGATGATTTATTTAATGAAAATGAAATTAAACCCAACATTTTATTTGAAGTCGAAGAAGATAGTGCCGTATTAGGACTTGTTGATATCAACTATGGTGTTGCCGTTGTTCCAGATATTCCTATGATCAATCATTTTAATCTAAAAAAATTAAAAATCACCAACCCACACAATAAGCGTTACATCTATCTTGCGATGATGAAAAATCGCTATCTTCCTCCTGCTGTTCATGCCTTTTCTAATTTTATTGAATCTCATACAAATTTAAATCAATAATTTTCAATATTTTACATTTCTTTTTCAAAATTTATTGTTTTTTTAGCTCTTAAGGAGTATCATAAAGCCATGAATTATTCACAATCATTTTATTTTTACTTTAAATAGCCCTGAAACAAACCATAGAAACAATGGTTATTTTTAGGTTTTAGGGCATAAGAAAGCATTCAACAAAACAGATTGAATGCTTTTTTTTGGGTTTTGAGTAATTTAGAAAAGAGGAAAGACAAATGAAATATGGATTAATTGGAGAAAATTTAGAGCATAGCTTCTCAAAACAGATACAAACACGTATCGCCCAACTACAAAATGTAAAGGATTACCAATACGACTTGGTTGAATTGGATCAAGAACAATTCATCGATTTTATGCAGAAAAAAGATTTTAAAGGCATCAACGTCACATTGCCATACAAAAAAGCAGTAATTCCTTATTTAGATGAAATTGATGAAAGCGCCAAAATAATGGGAGCTGTAAATACCATTGTGAATCGTGACGGAAAGCTTTATGGATATAACACAGATTTTGGTGGATTCTTATATATGGTTAAAGCCCACAATGTCCACATGGAAGGTAAAAAAGTATTATTGATTGGTAATGGTGGTGTCAGCGCCGCTGTACAAGCTGTTTGTAAACACGAAAAAGCTGGAAAAATTGTTGTCGTGAGCCGAAATGCCGCTTTAGGAACTGTTAGCTATGATGAAATGTACACTTCCCACTTAGATGCAGATATTGTGGTAAATACAAGCCCAGTTGGCATGTATCCAAATATTGCCAATGCACCTATCGATGTTTCGTGGTTCCACAAATTAGAATGTGTCTTAGATGTTGTATACAACCCTATTCTTACGCGTTTATGCTTCGAGGCACAGGAAATGGATATTAAACGTGTCATCGGACTTGAAATGTTGATTGCACAAGCCAAATATACATTTGAAATCTTCGAAAATATGTCATTTGATGATTCGATTATTGATGAAATCAAAAAAGAAATGTTAAAGGATCGTTGTAACATTGTATTGATTGGTATGCCTAGTGCTGGTAAAACAACAATCGGTAAATTACTTCAAGAAAGATTGGGAAAAACATTTATTGATTTAGATGACATGATTATTGAAAAAGCCGGTAAAACCATTCCTGAAATTTTTCAGGAATCTGGCGAATCTGGATTTAGAGCTATCGAAACAGAAGTCGCTATTGAAGCAAGTAAAATGAACAACATGATTATTGCGACTGGTGGAGGAGCCATTAAACATAAAGTCAATATGGACTTCCTTCGTTTAAACGGAATCACAATCTACATCGATCGTGATGTCGATAAATTGATCAGCTCAGATCCAAATAGACCATTATCAAGTTCTAAACAAGCCCTTCAACAAATGCATAAAGAAAGACAACCTTTGTACCAAAAATATGCTGCTTATGTTGCTGACAATAACACCAACATCTCAGAAACTGTTAACGATATTGTTAATGCGTATCATAGTATTTTAATTGATGCCGTGGCAGACTAGGTAGAAATATGAACCCTTGTACTCAATTATTAAAAAGTTTGGTAAAGCCAGACTATACTGCCTGTAGTTATGCACTCATGGTAGATGGAAAAATTGTAGTTAGCGATGTGATTGGAGTAATTGATAAAATCAACAATCAACCTATCACGACTGATTGTACTTTTAACGTTTGTTCCATCTCAAAAATCTATTGTACTGTTCTAATGATGCAATTAATTGATGAAGGACTTGTTAATTTAGATGATCCTATTATTAAATATTTACCCGAATTCAAAATGAAGGATGAGCGCTATAAAGATATAACCATTCATATGTGTTTAGATCACACAAGTGGCTTACCTGGTACACAATGGAAACATTTTAGTGTGAATACCACAAATAAATTTGATTATTATCAAGAAGTTTTAGATTATCTATCCAACTCTACTCTAAAGGCAGATCCGGGAACTTATAGTGCCTATTGCAATGATGGCTTTACTCTTGCTGAAATGATCATTGTTAAAGTAAGACAAAAGCCTTATGAAGAAGTTTTAAAAGAAAATATCACAAATAAAATATCTGCATATTCCACAAACTCATCCTATAGTATCAATGAAAAATATCCATTGGTATCAGAAGGAAAGAAGCCAAAAGAATATTTTCCTATTCAAGGAGCTGGTGGTTTAACCACAAATATGGAAGACTTATGCCGTTTTGGACAAATATTTCTAGAACCCAACGAGATTCTTTCCGAACAATCAAAAAAGCTCATGGCTAAATCATGGGGTAAAACTTTTCTTAAACAAGATAAAGGAGCCATTGATTTTGGCTTAGGATGGGATTTAGTCACAAATCATGATCCCGAATTTGACTTTGGAGAAGGTGTTTTGTCTAAAGGAGGAAACAGTATGTTTTTCTCTTCAAGACTCATTATCATTCCTAAATACAACGCTGTATTAGCTCTGAGCGAAACGCATGATTGTGGATTAGATGTCCCTAGTACTTTAATGCGCTTATTTAAGGTTTATCTCAATCAAAACGCATATCCTGACTACAGTGGAATTTACATTTATGCTTTTGGTATGATGAAAATCACATGCATAAAAGAATATCTTATTGTTCAAGAAAAAAACAACAACGGTTGGGCTTGTACAAATATTTACCATTTTAAAGATGGAATATGGTTCGATGATAAAAACGATGCCATTCAATTTGAAGAAAGAAACGATGAAATCTATTTGATCAAAACAATCAAAGGTAGAACTTTACCTTTCGCAATGAAAGCTCATCCTCAAACTCTTTCAAATGCTTGGAAAGAAAGAATGAATAAAAAATATATTGTATATAATACAACGGAATTTGATTTAACAATCAATCAAATGATGTGCAGTGTCGAATTTAAAGAAACCGAAAATATTCTTTCCATTTTACTTCATTCCAATATTGAAGATGGATTTTCAGACGGATTAAGTGAGTTTCCAATTGAAATCGTCGATGACAAGCATGCACAAAGTCACATGAATACACCTTGCAATGGATCAAGAGATCGAGTTGAACCTTATTTTGAAAATGGAACTCTTCATTTAAATACATATACTTATATTTGTGAAGATGATTTAGAAGAGTATCAAAATCAAAATAAAGGTGTATATAAAATCAATCATGAAATTAAACAACTTCCAAAATCAAAACGTATTCTGATTTTAAATGAAGATGGAAATCTAATTTATGATACGATGGAAGTAAAAGAATATACACCAGTCAAAAATGGATTTATAGTATTAGTGTGAATGACCTTCACACTTTTTGATATATAAGAGGTAAAAGAATGGAAGAATTATTATGGAGTGCTTTAATTGGTTTATCAAAGACAGTGGATTCAAACCCTAAAACAGAAAATACAGACAAAATTATTCAATCAAGCTTAAAGAAAATAAAAGACCATCATGTAACACAAGAAGATATTGATCTTGTTCATCAAGAAAAAGATGTTCTCTCTCCAGGATGTAAAACATGTGTGCATCCATGCGGAAATACAGATGATTATGACATGAATTTAATCAACAACAAAAAAAGAGAATTAATGAGTTTAATTCCCTCTTTAAATGATATGAACCTCATTTATCGAAGCCTATGTTACTTGGGATTTGATATCGATGATTCTTATATTCAAGATTTAATCCATCAGATTCAAAAATAACAAACTTCGTTTTTTGTTAGAAAATACTTTTTATGCATGAACACACAAATCAAACAAGTCATAAACTCTGCTGCAGGAACCGCCAACCATGTTCCAGTTGTGCCAAATAAGTTTGATAATAATATGATGAACAGACTTGTAAACACAAGTGTTCGACAGAATGAAATCAAAGCGGAAATTTTACCATTGGATAAAGCCGTAAAGAATCCACTTGACATTACATTAAATCCACTAAAGATAAAACTGATTGAGAACAATTTAAATCCAGCAACCGTTAAATCATAGGTTGCTTTTTCTTTTGTGAAAATTTCAACCATCAAATCAGCACTCATAAAAGCAAGAAGAGCAACCAATACAGATGAAACAGTGGTAAACAAAAAAACAATTTTATAAATGTGTTTTAATTCCGCTTTATCATTTGCACCATATTTATATCCAACAATAGGACTGATACCTACAGAAAGTCCTAGATAGAAAGCCACAAAAACGAATTGTCCATATAAAATAATTGTAATGGCCGCAACCCCTGCAGAACCTACAAGACGCATTAAAATAACATTAAATAAATAGGTCATGATCGCATTTGATAATTGCGTCACCATTTCGCTTGATCCATTATAACAAGCTTCTATAAATTCATGCTTGTTAAATGAAAAGCGCGTGAATTTTAATTCACTCTTACCAAAAGTAAAATACCAAAGACCAACAAGTGCCGGAATGCATTGTCCAATTCCCGTTGCGATGGCTGCACCTGCAACACCTAAATGAAAAATCACAATGAACACATAATCGAATACCATATTAAATATTCCAGCAGCTGTAGAAACATACAAGCCAATCGAAGAATTTCCACTCGTTACAAAGTAAGATTGAAACATTCCTTGTAACATAGCTGCAGGTGCAAAAGTCATACATAAAATTAAATATGTATTACAATCCGCCAACAATTCATCATTTGAACCTAGTAAATAAGAAATATTCGAAAGAAAAAGTCTACAAATAACTAATGCTACAATGCTACATAGAATACCTACTAACACAAAAGAAGTTAAACATTGTCGAGCTCGATCCATTTTATGTTGTCCCATATAACGAGATATAATCGCATTTCCTCCCGTTCCCAGCATGGTACTAATCGCATTCACCAAACATACATACGGCCATACAATATTAACGGAAGATAGAGCATTACTTCCAACATAGCGTGAGACAAAAATGCCATCTACAATCGTATATAAAGACATGAGAATCATCATGACAATCGAAGGAGCTGCAAATTTCAATAAGTCTGGTGTACTAAATTTTTGAGAAAAAGTTTGTTGCATAGATATTGACCTCCTAGTCAACACTCCATACAATAAACTATAGGGTAACCCTAGAGTCAAGGAGGAGCTATGAGTCAAACAAAATATATAAGTGTTTCAGAATTTGCCAAAATAAACGGAGTATCCAAACATACACTCTATCATTATGATGATATCCAATTATTCTGTCCGATCCTAAAACCAAATAATAAATATCGATATTATTCCATTGATCAAATCGAAACATTTCAAACAATTACCATTCTAAAGGATTTGGGAATGTCTTTAAATGAAATAAAAAACTTTTTAGATCAGCGAAACCAAAAAAATGTATATACTCTTTTAGATGAAAGAGAAAAAGATATTGATCATCAAATTTTACATTTAAAAAAAATAAAAGCCTTTATTCAAAACAATAAAAATTTTATTTTAAAATACATGTATAAAGATTTTGAAAAGATTACTATCGAATCGTTTGAAAAGCGCTATTATTTAATGGCAAAAATCGATCCAAGTAATGAAAAAGAATGGGCTATGATCACAAATCAATTGATTGTACGGGCAAAGGAAATTGATTTTCTAATTGCCTATATACAATATAAAAATGATATTGAACAAAATATATTTGATCATTATACAAACGTCGTACTTCTTTTGCCTCATAAAATCAAAAATAAAGGTTTAAAAGTTTTGCCAAAAGGCAACTATGTTGTCGCATATCATAAAGGAGATTTCAATAATATTGGAATTACATATAAAAAAATGATGAGCTATATCGAAGATCATCACTTAGAAATTGAAGATGAATTTATTGAATATTATGTTATCGACAATTTATTAACACAAAATCCAGAAGAGTATATCACAGAAATCAACGTGAAAATAAAAGATTAATAATTTATTTCATGAACAATCAAAATATCATTTTCTTTTATGACCATATCTTTATTTGGTAAAACAGATAGATCCTTGCGCAAAACAAGATAAATC
>CAVGPK010000025.1:0-24770 GCA_963631155.1 bacterium
GACTAGCAGGATATATTTATTTGCTTTTGAAAATCTTAGAAAAAAATAATGATGAGATATTAAAAGAAATTGTCTTAGAAAAAATTTATTATTTACATTATAAATTAAGTGAAGAAAATTATAAATTTGAAGATTATGGATTTGCAAAAGGTTTGACAGGATTAGCATGGATATATTTGAAAGCAGGAAAACTACTAGATAATAAAAAAATAGTTTCGTTTGGGAAAAAACTATTGGAAGATGAAATGGAGCATTTAGTTGAAACAGAAACAGATATCTTATCGTTGCCATATGGTGAAAAAGATTTGAGAACAAGCCCGTATTTTTCTAGTGGTACAAGTGGTTTTTTATCAGTTTTATTGCAGTATAACAGCTTTTATCAGTGCGATATTAGCCATGGATGTCTAGATAAATTGATAAATGGAATAAAAATATATTTAACAATTAATCCTGGACAATTTGAAGGGCTGATGAGTGTAGGCGAAACTTTTTTGGATTTATATTTATTTACAAATAAAAAAGAATATTATGATAAAGCTTTAGAGGTTTTAAATTGTATCATCCAGACCTTTTTGATAGATAAAAAGTTTGTTCCTTCAAACGCATTGAATCACTGTTCATATGATTATGCAACTGGTTCTGTAGGATTTTTGGAATTTTATGAACGTTTAAAAAATCCAAAGGAAATTTCAAGAAAATATATAGATTAAGAAAGTGGGAGTTATGAGAAAACTATTCGAAAGATTTAAATCAATGTATTGTATTTCAATTCTGTTATCCATTGTTGCAAGCATATTGAATGTTATTGGCAGCTATAGACTAGGAAGTCTACTGACAGAGGAGACAATTCATTCTACAAATATTCTGCTGCGTAACATATTTATCTTGTTAGGTGTTTTTATTCTGTTTTATATTTCGAATTTTATTCTTGAAAATTTCAATTCAAAACTGAAAACAAAGATACATAATACATTACGCAGACAGTATGCCGAAGAATTTGCACATACAGATAATGCCAAATGGAAAGCAGAAAGTATTTCTGGTAAAGTTGCGAAGAATACAGAAGTAATCAATCAGATGGATAAGAATTTAATTGATCCTGTTTTTGATGCATTTACTGATATTTTCTCAATTGTATTTTCTTTTCTGGCATTGATTACCATACATTGGTCTGTAGGAATTGTTACGATTTTATTGTTTGCTGTTATGATGCTGCTGCCGGGACTGCTGCAAAAGGGTGTTGAAAAACACTCAATTGCTTTGAAAGAAGAAAATGAAATATTTGTATCCAGTGTAGAAGATCAGCTGCAGGGACGTATGGAATATGCAATATTCCAGAAAGAAAATATATTTGCAAAACTGATTTCTAATGCATCCAGTTATCTGGAAAACAAAAGATATTCTTTAGATAAGGCAAGCAATGGTGTGAAATGTGTAATGGGAGTTGTTTCTTTATTCTCCCAGGTCGTATTACTTGGATTGATTATTTATCTCTCTATTACAAAAGGTGTTGCAATTGGTGCAGTATTATCTGTAGCTTCTTTATCTGGAACATTTATGAATGCAGTTGGCAGTGTTTTATCTGATATTACCAGCATCAAAGCAAATGAACACTTAGTAGAATTGAAAGACTATACAGAAAAAACATATAGAGAAATTGCTGTTGAACCAGTAGAAGTAAAAGATTTGACTTCAGTTCAGCTCAATGATGAAAAAAGTATTTTCTATGATCATCTGTCTTTTACAATTGAACCACATGATTCTATTGCACTTTTAGGAGAAAGTGGCTGCGGAAAATCAACGCTGATCAAGACGATATTTCTGATGGACCAGGAATATACGGGATCCATTCAATTAAACGGCATAGAAAGAAAAGAACTGCATTCTTTTGATATCTTAAAAGATGTAGCGTATCTGGATCAAACAGTTCATATCTTCAATACAAGTCTTAAGAACAATATGACTTTATATACAGATATCAAGGAAGCTGAACTTTTAGATATTATTAAACGACTGAAACTGACGCATTTATATGAATCCTGCGATGGAAATTTAAATTATCTTATCCAGGAAAATGGAAAGAATTTATCAGGTGGAGAAAAACAGAAAATTGCATTAGCAAGAGCATACGTGTCAAACAAGAAAATATTTGTATTAGATGAATCTTTGTCTGCAATAGATGCAGACAGTGCAAAAGATATCTTGAATGATTTGTTGAGTCGTAAGGATATAACACTGATCATGATTTCTCATGGAACAGAACAGTCAGTGTTAGATAGATTTACAAAAGTAATCCAACTGTAAAAATGTAACAAGTGAAAATAAACTTGTATGTTATATTTCTGTAAACTACACTTGACTTATCAAAAATACATGCATGGTTTTTGAAGAAAATTCGTAAAGGATATTCAATTAATTGGATGGATGGTTCTTCCATCCTTTTGTTTATGAGAGGAAAATGAGGAATGTGAGAAAGACATATCATAATCAAAATAATGATGTGGAAGCATTAAAGGAATTCTCTTTAGATTTAATAATAATGAAATTACAGCGATTCTTGCTTCAAGTTGATAGTGACAAAGGAACCGTTACCTACAGATATGACTGTGAAAAGGGTAAAGTGTAACCTTTACCTTGAAGTGTGGCGAAGAAGCAAACTACACCAAAGTTGACGTAATGACGAAAGTAATCGAAGATGCGATTACTACTCTTGAGGAAAAGTCTGTCAGTAACAAACTGAGAACATACGATAAGAGTCCATAGACCGTGGCACAAGTAACCTTGCATTATGGATTGCTCTACTGTTTATTAACGGCGGTGCACCAATTGGCGCAACAGTTGTTATAAGAAAGAAAAAGTACAACAGATAATTGAATGCCTTTCTCTTGCATCATCAACGGGTTAAGAGAAAATCGTCGAAGAAATCCCAATGTCATTAAGTTAAGCAACAGTGATTATTGAGAATTATCAAAATATACTAAAGCCAAGGATAGAAATCTATTACTGTTCGTATATTCGTATAGTATTGAAAATGGTGAATTCAAGAAATAGAATAAATAAAAAGATCATCTTTCTTCATATCAACAATACGGAAGAAATCTGTAATCTGATGCATTCTTTTCTTGATTGATAATAGAATTTCCTGTGTATCACAGCCTGTATACTCTCTTACCAGTGTAAATAGAGCTGCATATCTGTTGATATACTTGCTCGCTACGCCATTGTAGCCTTTATACCATTTCTCTATTAGTCTGTGAAATGCATTCACATTGTTTAAATGACCGATAGATGTATATGTTGTATGATCCTTCATAACTCTTATTTCACAGTGTTTTGTTGAAAGCAAGTTGTTATACGCAGTTTTTCCGTCAATCCATGCCATACTGTTTTCTCCAATGTGATTTGACAGTTTCATTAGATCTCCACTTGTCGGTGCTGCTGTATTTGTCGCTTTTAAAACAGCAGTGCCATTTCTTTGCACTGCTGTAGGTAAACAGATCTGTTCACTTGACAGGCCTCTTTTAGAAGCTGACCCACCACGTTTTCTTGGTTTCAAATTATCTATTTTTTCACCTTTATGTGAATTTAGTACATACTTTTTGCCATTAAGGCGGCCTTTCTTTCCGCCTTCACAAACCAGTAATGAAATTACTGGCAAATCTTGCCTCTTTCCTGTATGCTTTGCTTAGAAGGTATAGATACACTACAGAGCACGTCGGGAGGAGTAGGAAATTTGTTTACAAATATCCTGAATACTTATAAGTCACCGTCATCCTTACAAGCACAAACAAGTAGGACTCAGAGCCTGAACACTTAGCATTGATTTAATCAATTGACTAAATATACGCTGGATGACAGTCAATGTCTGTACCTCCTTTTCTCAAAGGAGGCTTTTATTTATGCGGATTGTTCGACCTATATGCTGTGGTGCTGACATTCACAAAAATCTTATTGTTGCCACCATTGCCACAACCAGTCAGGATGGTATTACCGAATATATTCAAAACTCTTTTTCTTCCCAGAACTTTGATTTGAATCGACTCAAAGCCTGGCTCAAAGTACATCACTGCTTTGAAATCGCTATGGAATCCACCGGTAAATACTGGATCCCAGTCTTTAATGTGTTAGAGGATGAAATCAAAGTCTTCGTTGTTCATCTAAAATACACCAAAGCCATCAAAGGCAAGAAAACAGATAAGAAAGATTCAAAATGGATTGCTGATCTTTTTAAACACGATCTTCTCAAATTCTCTTTTATTCCCCCTAAGGAAATCAGAGAGCTTCGCGAACTTTCAAGATACAGAATCAAACTGATTGCCATGCGTTCCTCTGAAAGAAACAGATATCAGAATTCTATGACCATTTCCATTATTGGTCTTGGCAGTATTCTTTCAGATCCTTTTGGAAAATCTTCCAGAGCTGTCATGAAAGAAGTGATACGTTCTTCATCAGTTACTGAAGAAAAAATCTCTAAGCTTCTTGAAAGAAATGCCAAGAAGAAGGTGAAAGAAGTTCTTCAGTCTTTAGAAGGTTCTCACATTGAATCTGATCAGCGTTTGAAAATGAGCATTGCTTCTCAGCATATGGATCAGATTGACTCTCATGTCAGAAGATTAGAAACAGAAATGGCAATCCGATGCATTCCATATGCAACTCTGATCAATTTACTGTTAGATATTCCTGGCATTTCTTATCTTTCCGCTATGACAATCATTGCAGAAATTGGAACAGATATGTCTGTTTTCGAAACAAGCAAGCAGCTTGCCTGCTGGGCAGGACTTGCACCTGCCAACAATGAATCAGCCAACAAGAAGAAATCTGTTCGTATTTCGAAAGCAGGATCTTATCTCAAACCATTGCTCGTTCAGTGTGCTTTGGCTGCCATCAATTCAAAATCCAATCCTTATTACAGAATCAAATACAATCGAATCAAGAAACGCCGTGGTCACAAAAAAGCGATTATCGCTATTGCCAGAATGATTCTAGTCAATATCTATCATATCCTCAGTACCGGTGAGGCTTATAACCCTTGTGACATGGAACAGATTATCAATCCGAAACCTGTCAAGAAAGTAATGACCATCCAGAATGCTATCGAATTTCTTCAATCTCAAGGATTTGATACATCTAAACTTATCTCTTCTTCATCTTGATTTTATTTAAGTGGATAACCACTTCTTTTTGTCATGTCTGCTACATAGCATAATGTTTCACACTTTTCATCCAGTTCTATTTCACCAGAGACAACTGTATCTGCAATCATTTTTTCAAGCATATGAAGCAGCTTCATTCGCATGCGCCAGACTGTATATGTGCTTATATTCATATTCGCTGCTGATTTTTCTACTGGTACTTGTGAAAAGGTATCTACGATAAGCTGGTCCCACTTTGATTCGTTCTGATGGGAATAATGCGTAAGCTGACCATTGTCATAAGTGAAGCGTTTATGACAGCAGCGGCATTTCAGCATAGGTTTACCACTATTGGCATTTCCACCTTTTGTAAATCCAGGATCAACTGCACCACACTTTGGACAAACCTTAATGCAGTAGTTTCTTGATTCTTTCTTCGCATTTGTCAAATCGATTAGCTGTCTATCGATTTTATCCTTTGCGTATTGATCTAAGTTATTGTAGTAGTTAATAAATTCAGCTTCTTTCATAATGACATCTCCTTGAATGTGATGTCATTATAGTGCTACTGATCCATTATTATTGTCCGTATATTCGTATAGTAATGAAAATATGTTCACCATTTTGCTAATATAGCCTAATTATTTATGCATTGAAAATGAAAGGAGTATATTATGTGTGTGGCAAGGTACAAAACAGGAATTTCTTTATTTTAGTAATGAAAAATAGTAAATAGTTATTCAATCACGATTAAATGAGATTAATAGAAAGGACAGTGTGTATTTGTAAATTACTATGTAATTTTTAAACAATATTTAAGTGAAATTATATGAAAAAATTATTTATTGGAATATTTTCAGTCTTTTTATCAATTTATTTTTCTATATGTTTAAATGCTGGTTCAGCGACAAATTCAGGGGAAGGTTATAATATTACAGCAACGGCTACTTCTTCATACATAAGTTGTACAGTAACTGGAAAATTATCTAATGGTTCAACTGCGAGGGTGACAGGCTATAAAGCGACACCACACGGTGCAGATTATCAAGGTGAAAGATCTGGTAGTGCAAGAGTATACTGGTATATCAGCGAAGTACCAGATGCAGCAAGTTGGGCATATTGCATCGGAGCTGCTAAATTATCTGATGGGCAATGGTATTATACAACCGCTGCATATGCATAAAAAAATAAACAATATAATTCTTGTAGTATTTATCTTTACTTTTATCATTACAGGTTGTTCATCTTCATTCCATTTAACAAGTGAAGAAACAAATCAACTTGCACAATCATTCTATGTTAATTATCTAGGATTAGCGCAAACAGATTCAGCTCTGTATTATCTAGATGAAATTTGTGGATTATATGCTTACGAATCAGGGGATTCTGCAATGAAAGTAGGATCACTATATTATGTAGATGACAAACAGGTTGAAAATGTAGCACAACTCAATCGTTCTCCTGAAAGATATAGTGATTTAAGTCTTCCTTGTATAAATTTACAAATATTTAATGATGGTTTGATATATGGAAGTATGTATGATAACGTTGAAGGAAATATAGAATACCATTTGAATTATCTGACAAAAGATTGCAGACAACGATATACAATTCTTGCATTGAATTATGCACCTGCTGGATTCTTTTTACAAAAATCAACGATTGTGGTTAAGGAAATATTAGATGGTAAAAATATTCTTCATTTCTATTCTTTGGAAGGAAAAGAAATGAAACAAATTTCTTTTGATACAAGTATCTACAATATGTGTGTTTATGAAAATTCTATTTACGTCAAATTAGCAAACGAACTAGTGAAAATTGATATGGAAGCATATGATCAAAAAACTGTATGCTCAGGTGAAGCATCATATGTTGCAATGTATAAAGATCAAGTTTCTTATTACATCTTGGAAGATAATGGAAATCACATAGTTTCTGAAATCAAAGACATAAATAATGGAAATATTACTTTTACTATCAATGACTGCACGATTGACTATTTTGATGATGACTATGTATATACAACATCATATAACGAAGAACATACGACCTATCGAATTTATGACTGGAATAAGAACTTAGTAAAAGAGATTAGACCATGTACCACGTTAGGTGAAAATGCATTAGGTGCGATGCCAATTGGATTACAGCATTCAGAATTTTCAACAATTGCTAGAATATGGAATAATCAACTTATAGGAAGCTGTTTTGGAAATCAAGGAATGAGAATTTTTACTTGTGATATTGACAGTGGAAAATGTCAATATATTATCCATTGAAAACAGCACATCTAAGTTGGATGAGGTGTCAAGAAATTGATTTTCAAATAACATGAGGAATTGAATAAATTTCAACACTTCAAATAACGGCGCTCCAAAATTGGATGAGGTGTCAAAAAATTAATTTTCAAATAACATGAGGAATTGAAAGAATTTCAACACCTCAAACAACTTGAACAACCGAAGGTGCATATGATGGCAGAAATGTTTATTATATGTACTTTTTCTTTGAAATAAATTTACACCTTGAGTTTTTTATGATTCATTGTGCCATTGAGGTTCTTATCCAGAACGCAAAAGCCTTTTTCGGAATCTGGTCCAATTGATGCAGCTGGTTGCGTTCTTTTAAATGCATTTGGTTATGAATTTATAGTTATCAACGATCATGTTTATCATTTACTTGTTTGAGCTGCCACACGGCCTTAACTCTGATTTAATTTATATTTACATCAGTTAACGGTGAGGAATTATTGAATCCTTATTCCGTTTTTTTAAGTCTCTCCTATGAATGCATTCATCTCTGTCACAGAGGAATCATTAATCTTTAGAGACATTGCATTTTATTGATTTAAAAGATATCATGTAATTGTTTGAAAGACAGCAGAAGACTGGGCGGCAACTCATATAGTCTTCTGTTTTCTTTGTTTTATTGTGTGAAAATACTGATTCTAAGCTAAGTATACACAAAAAAAGCTTTAAAACACCAACTGTTTTACAAACTTTTTTATTCGGTATAACGGAAAGATGATGACATATACCTCATAATATTTGAACGTTGATATTTCATGAAGACCTCATGAACATCATGTTATTTTACAATATGTCAAAACCTCAACCAATTTTGGATATTCCAAATAACTTGAACGATAGGAAGTACATATGGTGACAGAAATGTCATTCTATGTACTTCTTTTTTAATTTCAGAATGGGAAACAGTCATCTTTAAACTCTTGTCTGTCTTTTATGTCTATTCCTCGCTTTTCAAGTTCATCAAGAACAAGTTCAAGCATTCTCTACATGTCACTGATGCCTGATGCAAGTTCTTCAATGTTTGAGGGCTGGTATTCATATCTGTCTTCGTCATTCTCTCTAATAAATTCAACCAGTCTGATTGCTTCATCTGCTATCATTGCTTCTTCTACAAGTGTTCCTATTTTTTTGAGAGATATGCTGACTATGTAAAGAAGAACAGGCTTACAATGCATATCAGTCACAAACCAGGCGAAAAAGTCATGGTTTACTGTGATCTCTGATTTCATTCAAAATCTGACATGGACTTATGAAAACGCTTACCATAATATTTTGAATAAGGAAGAATGTAAGACTATGAAATTAAAAAATAAAGATATAGTTTTTTATATCTCGATTAAACAATTAGAAATGTTATCTAAAAATGTTAGAAACAATGAGATAAGATTCAGTTTTATCACTCTTTGTTATTATAATGCGATTTCAAATGAATTATCTCATCCAATATCACAACTATATCTGAAAAAAATGGTTAGACGATTATTAATGGAATGGATCTCTAGATGCGATAAGTCTAAAGTTTCTTTAGGTATTTCAGGTGGATATGTAGGTTATGCATACTTATGTTATTCCGTGTTTAAAGATGAAAAATGGTATAAGAAATGGAAAAATATGTTAGATGACCAGTTTTCTAAAAGAGCCTATCAATTATTATTACAGTATGAATATTGTAATGATCATCGATTCCTTGATGCTTTAAACGGTGTGGTATGTATAGTTCATTATTTAATACAGACAGGTTATATGGAAATGGATTTCTATTCTGCAATTTATAATTCACTTTTGAATAGGATGTGCAAATTCTTCCACAAAACAGGTAGTACTATAGATTTAGGTATTTCTCATGGAGTATTAGGGTTGTTAGCGGTTGTATATGAATGTGAAGTATTATTAAATTATCATCATGATTCTAGTGTTCGTATAGCAGAAAAATACTATAAGTTATTTGATAATGATTCTATAGAATTTCCAGAGTATGTATGTTTTAAAAATAACAAAATTCCAGAATATATAAAAAGTAAGAAGTTTGGCTGGTGTTATGGTGCTCTTGAAACTCTTAATATTTTATATACTATCTTCAAAGAATCTAAACACGATTGTTTAAAATCAGTTGAAAACTTAATTAAGCATTATTCGACTTTGAAAATTGAATCATTCGGACTGAATTCACCAATATTTTGTCATGGTTATGGTTCGACGTATTTGATATATAAACACTTTTCAAAATTTTTTAATATTTCCATATCACAAGATTTTATAAATCAATTAGAAACTAGAATGCTGAGCTATTCGGATTGTCGTAATAAATATATTTTTTCAGATATCAATTTAGAAAACGTATCCATTATTGATGGGATAGTATCACCAACTATTTGTCTGTTATGCAGCAATTCATTGAATGGCTATGATTTTTTCTCGAAAGCGTTATTTATAAAATATGGAGGTCTATATGTATAAATGTAAAAATCAATTTTATTTTCGTTATCCTATCCTTCCATTGAATTCGTTGAATTCAATAAATAGCAATGATTTTAATGATGACTGTTTATCAATTTACCATAATCAGGCAAAAGAGATTCTAGCTTCACTTTCATCTGATTTGTCTAATACAATTAAAGATGGATATATAGAAGAAAAGGCTATGAATGCTTTATATAAATATATTAATCGTGCATCTTTTAGAACCACACCTTATGGACTTGCGGCTGGTGTTGGAAAAGGTGAATTTAAAAAAGAAGATTATTGTAATATTAATGCGTTGTTTAAATATGCTAGAGCAGATATGGAGTGGGTATCTAAGATTGTCAGAGAATGTGAGTTGACAATTGGGTGTAACTTGGTTGTAAAAAAGAATAATACAATTGAACAAATCGGAGAGTTGCTTTTTCAAAATTGGAATGATTGTTTTATGGATCAGGCGATTATTAATAAAAATATACAGATTCATACAACAAGGTATGTTGATTTTATTATGAGTCTTTGTGAGTATCCAACTTCAATTCAAAACCTTATCAATGAATCAATGAAAATATATCCTAATGTTGAAATAAAAAAATTTGAATCTGTTATAAATCTTCTCATTGAAAAAGAGTATCTAATTTCAGATTTAAGGGTGAATAGCTCATGTATCGATCCTTTTAAAAATCTTATTGAATGTATATCTAATAGATATTCAAACAAAAAATCTCAATTATTTGATCAATTGATGGTAATTGATAAAAAAATAGAAAAGTATAATTCAGAAAAGTTTACAATAAGTGATTCAGATATAAAATTAAACGATATTAAGCAATTAATGAGCTCAATAAAAAAATCAAATAATTATCTTCAGATAGATTTATATTCTAAAGAAAATATCTATTTAGACAGGGGCATTAAATCTGATATTGAAGAGTTTGCAAATTTTATTGCAATGTGTACATTTCAGGAAAATAATTTTGTTTTTATTGATAGATTTTTAGAAAAATATGGACATCAAAGAGTTAAATTTTTAGATGTACTAAAGGATAAGGATTTTAGTAAAATTCAATCAGATAAAAGTGATAGCATTTTTTATAATGATAAGTTAAATCTAATTCTTCTTTCTATTTTGGAAGAAAAACACAATGATTCAATAGATTTGTACAAATATAAAGATCGTTTCAGTTTTGAGCACAAAACAGAGTTGAACTTGTCTGATTCAATGGAATTAGCTTTTTATATTACTAAATCGAAAAGTAAACATGAACTTATAGTCACTCCTTTAGGTGGGTCTCGTCATATAAATAATATTATGGGAAGATTTAAGTATTTATATGATATTGAAGATGATAAAAATTTAGCGTATCCAATCAGTTTTGTTCCAAATAATCCACATGTTTTCGGTGTGATACAATCAATATTACCAGATGATAATCATATCTATTATGGTGGATTTGATCAAAATGGGTTAGATATTAATGACGTGTATATTGGCATTAAAAATAATAAAATATGTTTTTACAGTAAAAAACTAAAACAGGAAATTAATGTTATAAATAATAATATGGTTACATCAGAAACAATACCTGAACCATTAAAAAAAATGTTGGAATTGTCAAATGAATCTAAGGCATATCCAGTTTCGTTTTTAGAATGTATTTATCATATTGTTTATAACTTTCCTGGAATTCATTTTCCGGAAATCAGATTCAAAAATATAGTTATCGTCCCAGAATCTTGGCGATTTAATGACAATAATATTTCAAAAAATTCATTCAAATCATATTTTAAGACATTGTGTCAAAAATATAAATTACCAGAGATTATAATTGCGGGTACTGGTGATAACAAATTATATCTTTCTATCGTTAAAGAAACAGATATTATGATTCTGTATGATTTATATAAGAAGGATCACAATATTGTTTTGTTTAAAGCTATGATGAACGAAGAGAATTTGATTATCAATGACTCTGATAACAAGAAGCATGTTGGAGAATTCGTTTTTGAATTACAAGAAAAAACAAATCAAGAGGCGTCACGATATGGTGACTTTCCAATTGTTGACAAAAGCTTTTTTGCTGAATCAGATATTGTAGAAAGTAAAAAAGGTTTATTTGAAAATTGGATTTATTTGAAAATTTATATTACTTCTTCTCTCCAGACAAAATGCTTATTATTGTTTTTTGAAACTTTCTATCCAAAGTTAATAAAAGGGAAATTAGTATACAATTTTTTCTTCATCAGATATCGTGATCCTAATGATCATTTGCGAATAAGAATAAATTCAAGAAATTTTCTTGAAGTATTGCCAATTATCCAGCAATTTATTAATGAATTAAAAAATAAAAACTATCTAACAGCTTATACGCTAGAACAATATGTTCCAGAAATTTATCGGTATGGTGGAATTAATTGTATAGAAAGCGCTGAAAGATTCTTTCAGCAAGATAGCATATGTGCTCTATCATTGTTGCAATATATAAACTTAAAAAAATCTAAATTTAGCTTAAAACAAATCTTCATTATTTCTTCGGCAAATATTATGAATTCTGCTGGATTGTCTGTGGAAATGCAGAACAATTATTTAAGTCAGTATCGTTTTAACACAAAGAAGAGTGATGAATATAAAATAGAATTTGAGCCTTTGAAAAATATTATTACTTCACAAAATTATGAGTTGAATACTGAGGAACTAATCATGTTACAAATGATTTTTGATGAAAGAAGAGAAGCACTTGAAAAATATTGGGAAATAGTTCTTGAATATAATTCAAATGCAAATACTCGTTTAAACGTCATGCTAAGCATTCTACATATGCACTTTAACAGATTGTTTGGTGTAAATCGTGGTCTGGAGCAAAGACTTATGGGATATCTTAGAAAATTGATCAATGAATGGTATTCTTATGAAAAATACAAAGAAAAAAAGATGCAATAAGTTTAGTACTTTAATGCAATCTATGAATTTAGTTTTGCAGTATAAAAAAAGCTACTTGATTTCATTAGTGGCTCTAAATACGATTTTGGCTATTTTACCTTATTTGACTTTATTTATATCACAGAAATTATTGAATATGATTGGATCGAAAACTGAAAAAGTATTTCAATCGGCAATGATGTTGATAATTGTATATGTGGTATTAACAACATTATTAATCTGTGTAAAGTCTTTAACTGATTATTTAAGTGCAAGATATACAGAATATCTTTATATGAAATTAAATATTTCTTTTACAAAAAAATGTAAATTCTTAAAAGCAAAAGACTATGAAAATCCTAAAATGTATGATGCTTTATCCAGAGCTGAGCAACAAATTGGTGTACGTCCCATCAATATAGTTAAACAAATGATTGAGCTTTATAAATGTTTAATCAGTATTGCTGTTGGCTTGACTGTTATGGCATATTGGGATATAAAAATTGTATTTTTATTTCTGATTCTCCCATTTTTTACATATAAATATTTCGATCATATAAATAAAGAGGAATTTAATATAGTTAAAACGCGAACAAAAGATGAGAGGTACTCATGGTATATAAGTTACTTGCTGTTTAAAGACTATAATATTAAGGAAATTAAAACATTTGGGCTATATGATTATTTTTTGAATCAATTCTCAAATATAAAAGAAAAAATCTATAAACAGAATATATTCTTGTATAAAAAGAAGACGATTTTTTCTATATTGAATAGCTTCTTAAATGTTAGTATAACTCTTTTTGTGTATGTCAAAACAGTATTTGAAGCTATCTTGGGGATGATTCCAGTAGGTTCATTGGTGTTGTATATTTCTTCGACGAAAAAGGTTGAAGAAATGATTAATTCAGGCGTTCACGGGATATTTACATTATCTACTGAGCTAATGTATGCAAATTTTATTTTTGAGTTTTATGATTTGTTAAATAATGAAAAAACTAATACAGGCACAGAAAAAATAGCTCATATAGATAAAATAGAACTGAAAAATGTTTCTTATGAATATACTTCAGGAAAGAGTGTTCTAAAAAATATTAGTTGTGAATTTAATGCAGGACACAATTATGCAATCATAGGGAAAAATGGATCGGGAAAATCTACGTTAATTAAATTATTAAGTGGGTTATATGATGACTATTCCGGACAAATATTAATAAATGGGATAGATTTAAAAAAAATTGATATGGAAAGCTATTTTCAAACAATTTCTGTTCAGTATCAAGATTTTAATAATTATGAAATGAATGTTGAAAAAAATATACTGATTGGAAATATTAATGATAATAGAAAAGATGAAAATAAATTTAATGAAGTAACAAAAATCACAGGAGTAGATGATTTTGTTGATGCGATGCCTGAAAAATATAATCAACAATTAGGAAGTTGGTTTAAAGATGGAAGACAATTGTCCGGCGGTCAGTGGCAAAAAATAGCTATGGCTAGATGTATTTACAGACCTGCATCATTGTATTTATTTGATGAAGCAACTTCAGCGTTAGATTTAATGTCAGAAAAGAAGTTTTATGACATGTTAAAAAGTAGAAAGAAAAATCACATTAATATTTGCGTTACTCATAGAATCAAAAATATACAAAATATAGATAAAGTATTTTTGATTGATAATGGAGAAATTGTAAAAGAAGGTGGTTACATTGACGTGATAAATAATATATCGCCTGAAACAAAAAATAACTGAAAAAGGAGGAAAAAGTTATGAAAAAGATTGTTGCAGCTGTTGCGGTTAATGGAAGTTTTATCGAAAAAAGTGATAATTTTGGTGATTATCCGTTCCCACGTTTATTGGATTTCAAAGAAGATGAACTTGTGATAAGCAATTATTACAAAATGAAAACCAAAGACTATCGTGATTCTCTTGTTACTATTCCATATAAGGCCATTGAAAAAATCGAGTTACGAATTGTAAGACGTTTCAGAGGACAGAGAATTACAGGTTTTGATGGAAGTAATCATTTTGATTTGCACATCAGTACAAACGGATATGATGAATGGGATGTGGAAACTTTGCCAAATAATCAGCTTATTGAATGTCTTCAGAGTATTGGGGAATTAGATGATGTTGCTAAAGTTATTGATCATTTAAAATCTGATGAAGACTTTAACAGATACTGTGATGACAATTATGATTCGTGGGTAAAGGAATTAGGTTTTGAAGAAGGTCGTATTGCATATTCTGACAGAAATCTTTAAAGTGTTTGATGAAATTTCTGTTTGTATATGAAAAGGAAAGGAGGAAGCTAAAATGGGTTTTGAAGATTTTGACATTGAACTTTATGAAGAAGATAGCTATGAAGATAGTGGCGAAATTTCAGCTATGTCATATAGCTGGACATGTGGATCAACTTCTGTTATTTGTGCATTTATGACGAATGTCACAGAAAACAACTGTTCATGTTAATTTAAAGCGCAGTACCAGTCAAATTTGTGAATTACAATATGGCTGGTACTGTAATTATTAATGTAATTAAATTGTTTGTTGTGTAAGAATAGAATTGAGTTTTATCTTTCTATAGTTTAAACCACATAATGAACATTTATATTGGAGATTTATAATGAATATTTTATTTTTAACTTCCAGCTCATATAGTCACATTATATGTTTGAAAAATGTTATAAAGCATTTAGTAAATAGAAAAGAAACAATATTTTGTATGTCAACACCAGAAAATCAGAAAATATTGGAAGAATTTGGAGCAAAATTCATTAGCTATCCTGATTCGATAATTCCTGTTTCCATCAGAAAAGAAATAATGGAGCAATTGGATTCAGCTGAAATGAGGAGTATAAAAAAAGACGATATACGCAAATGGTATGATATAGCTTTAGAAAAAGACATTGAAATGCTATATGACATGACTGAGGATCAAGTTTCTAAATTAGAAAAAATAATTTTAGATAACCATATAGATATCATTTTTAGAGATGCTGTTGATAAATACGGAGAAGTAATAGCCAAAAGATTAAATATGCCCTTAATTTCCTATTCAACTCATAATTTATATTCTCTCAATTATTTGAATGGCGATAAGGAAAGAATTCCATTGTTTTTTAACTGTATCTATAACGATATTAATAAAGTACTTCCTGAAAACTATTTTGATGATTATGAAGAAAGAGCTTTATCTTTTCATGAAAAATTCGCTCAAAAATACAATACGTATACCCTTCCCATTTTGCATCAGTTTAACTTAAATCAAGAATTGAATTTAATTTTAAGCACGGATTTTTTCCAACCTAAAGAAAGCTTAAACGATGATAAAAAATATTTAATTCTTTATCCAGATGTAGCAGAGGAAACAGTGAATATTTCTTTAGAATTAAAAGATTTTATAAATAAACACAAGAAAGTGATTTATATATCATCAGGGTCGATTCTTGGACATTCTGCAATTTACTATATTAAATTCATTAGTAACTTAAAGCAATTTGGGTATGGAATAGTAGTATCTTGTTTTAGAGAATCGGAAATACTAAAAAAATGGGTAGTTGAAAAAGGATATTCAGATTTTGTTTATATTTCCGATTGGATTCCTCAGAAATATGTTTTGAAACATAGTGTTCTATTTGTTACGCACGGAGGAAATAATAGTATTATGGAATCGATTTATAATGGAGTTCCAATGCTAGTGACTCCAACTTCTTCGGAACAACGTATGAATGGATTGATTATTGAAGAAAATGGAATGGGATATACTATGGTAAAAGATCGAAATGATCACATAAGCGTCGGTAAAATGATTTATAATTTGTTAAATGATAATTCATTTTTAGATAAAATGAATTATTATTCAGCAAAATACAGATCTCACATTAATGATTATTCTCTGATGGACGGTTTTATAGATGAATTCAGATGATAAATTAAACATAGTTGGAATAGACGGGAGTTATCATAAAAAAGAATCTGATTTTATTCTGTATGAGATGGTTAGAAAACTATCTGGATCTTTTACAGAATCTTCAACAAAAATATATTCGATGTGTGATATTCAATTTTGCCGAGGATGTAAAAAATGTTTCAAAAATGAAAGATGTGATCTTGATGATGATATTAATTCAATTTCTGAAAGTTTAAATCAAGCTGACATTCTTGTATTTTATACATCAGTTTACGCTGATTTTATAAATGGATACTCAAAAAATATGCTCGATAGGCTTTCATACTTGACGCATATAATGCCTTTTGTTGGTAAATATTGCATTCTTATTGTATCAACTTATATATCAGGTGAAGATGATTCTATGTGCTATCTTTACCGCTATTTTTCATTGCTTGGATTTAATGTTCTTGGAGCTATAAGCACGACCTCTTTTGACAGTATTGCTGTAATTAATAAAAGAATCTCAATGATAGTCAGACGAATAGAAAGAGAGATTTATGGAGAATATCATAGTAGATCTTTAATCCAAATAAAAATGAATGCAAAGCTGAAAGATGTATATGGGGACAAAATTGCTGACACTTTAGTCAAGAAGGAATTATGAGATGGAAAAAAATGAAAAAGCAATTTATAACAATTGGGGATTAATGGAATATTTAAATAATATTGATGTTAATTCGTTAAATTTTGAAATTGGTAAATACTTATATGAAAATCGAAATAATATAGAAAAAATGACAGTTGATGAAATTGCTGAAAAGGGTTGTTTTTCGCAATCATCTATATCACGATTTTTTAGCAAGAATGGTTTTGATAGTTTTAAAGAATATAAAAACATAAATTCATATAAATTAAATGAAACCGAAAAAGCATACGTTGAATGTAAAGAAAAACATTCAGATATCAATGAATCAATCTTGTATATGGAACATATAATTTCAGATTCAATGGATGTTCTAAAGAAAATGGATACTAATGCTGTACTTGGATTAGCAGAAGATTTAATGTGTGCAAATAGAATACTGTTCACAGGATATTCTTTGTGTGCCAATGCTTTTAAAGTAACACAAATTGTTTTAGCATATAAAAACTATAATGTCTATGCTCCAAATAATTATTACTCGCAGAAAGAATTAATCAAAAAGATGAAAAATAAAGATGATTTGATTATCTATTCAACTTTAACATCTGAGTGGTATCATGATGGATTTGAAAATTTTATGGATGGTTTTATGCATAAAACAGATGCAAAAACTTATTTGATTTCAACACAGCCTGTTATGGATAGTAATAAATGGTTTAATAAAGTTATAACATTAGACAAAGATAAAAAAGAAAAAATGTTTGATGGAGAATACTTGTGTTTGTATTTTTTTGACATAGTATTGTCTACTTATTTAATGCATATATAGATTTTGAAATATTCTTTTAAATCAATTCTTACGTGAATAAATTCTTTAAGATTCAATCCATGCTACCATTTTGATGCATCGAATTTTGGCTTAATGTCTGTTTGTCTTATTTTCAGTATGTATTCTGCTTTCTTCTCTACATCTGAATACTTTTGTGTTGTTATTTTCTCTGCTTCATTATCAAAAGATTTGAAATCATTAGTATTCTTGGTTATGGTTCAATATTAAAAGTAGATATTTTAATTGGCAATTGAAGCCCTGACGAAAAATTGACGAAAAAAGTATTGGTGAATCAATATAATATGTATAAATGGCTAAATATGCAATGTAATCAACTAATGAATCAAACTTATATGTATGATTTATGTCTCGTACCGTCGAGCTAGAATAATCAATTTTGTGCACAGCATCTATATGGTGTTGTGCTTTTATTTATTATCTTTTTTAATCATCTCTTATATATTTATTTCATGAAATTATGTGAAAATTGCTACCATTTTGATACCAGTCTTTTTATTTTTTACTTAATAAGTGTTAAAAATTTAAAATTTTTTTGAATTTTTAACACTTATTATGATGATCTTATTATGAGGTGAATAAAATGCTAATTAAGAGAACTCAATATCTTGAAAACATAAGAAGATTTTATGAATCTAATTTAATTGAAGTTTTAACTGGCATTAGAAGATGTGGCAAGAGTGTTTTACTGAGTCAAATCAAAGATGAACTAGTATCGGAGTATGGAATAAGTAAAGATCATATTATTTCTATTAACTTTGAAGATGTTAAGTTTTCTAAAATCAAAGGTTATGTGAAATTAAACGATTATGTTCTAAGACAAATAACTGATGATGAAAAATACTATATTTTTTTAGATGAAATTCAACATGTTAATCAATTCGAAAAAACATTAGCTTCATTAAAAGCAACACAAAATGTATCTATATTTGTTACTGGGAGTAATTTTAAATTGTTGTCAGGCAGACTTGCTAGTTTACTTGTAGGACGCTGCAAGGAATTTAAAATCATGCCTTTTACCTATAATGAATTTTTAAATTACTATAAAGAAAATGAATTAAAGCTTCCAGACAAACCATTACAAAACTATATTAGATTTGGTGGGATGCCTCAACGAATGGATTATGAATCAGAAGAGGATATTAAAGAATATTTGAAATCTATATATTACGGAATCATTGATAAAGATATCTGTAACACAAAAGCTAAAATTAATAAAGAAACTTTTATTACGTTATCTAAATATATAATTAGTAATGTAACAAAAGAATTTTCAGTTCCAAGCATAGTTGATTACTACAATCAAAATAATGTAGATAAAATTTACTGTGAAAATGTGTATAGATATTTAGAAAAATTAGAAAAAGCTTGTTTAATATCTAGAGTTAAAAGATATGACGTTGCTACTAAAAGAACTCTAAAACAGGTTGAAAAACAATTTGTTGTTGATAATGGTTTTATGCTAGCATGCAGTGACTCTAATAAGATTTTTATCGCACATGCTTTAGAAAATTTGATTTATAACGAGTTATTATATAGAGGCTATGAAGTAAAGATTGGAAAAACATATAAGGGAGAAATAGATTTTGTAGCTATGAAAGATGGTAAAAAGTGTTTTATTCAAGTAGCTTATTTATTATCTAGCGACGATGTTATTGATAGAGAATTTGGTGCATACGATTCCGTAAGAGACCCTTCACCTAAATATGTATTTAGCCTAGATGAATACGACATGTCTAAAGATGGAATAATTCACTTTAATATCGAAGAGTGGCTACTAGGAAAAGTAGATGTTATGTTATCATAAGTGTTAATAATTTAAAAAAATTCGAATTTTTAACAGTTAAATGAACAAAGAGACAAAAAATTCGTTGTTATTGATACCAATTACTGCTACCATTTTGCTACCACTAGGGTAGTGTAACAAATAAACAGTAAACAAAAAGAGTTACTGCATAAAAATTATTTTCGAGTTTGAGTGACTAGTCTAAAAAAGCGTTGAATTTCAACGCTTAATTTTTATTTGTGCTGTATTTTCCAATACCCTGTTTTATTAGAACCTATTCTAATAATAACTTCTTTTTCTCTTAATTCTTTAATGATTCGGCTAACTTTTCTAGGACTAATTTGCAGTGCTTCTGCCATTTTCTTCGCAGTAATAGATGGTTGCTTTTCAAGTAATAGCAGAACTTTATTTATATCGCCATTTATATCGCCATTTATATCGCCATTGTTAGTAGATAAAAGATTTAATGGCACTGAGAATGGGAATTCTACCTTTATAAAGTGTTCGGAGATTTTAAAGATGTTCTTGTTGTAAACTTTTAAAATCCTACTCATTCCTGATCCTAATTGTTCAACTAAACCAAGATCTTTAAACACCCGCATTAATTCACGATTCCTAGGCATGCTACTACAACTGAAGAAATCTTCTTCACTTTGCCCTGGAAGTAGCCCACCGTATGAAGTGAAGACCATTTTGTCAGCAAAAATCTCAAAAACAGGAGGGATTTCTTTAGAATAATCAGAATGAATAATTGCATTAATAATAGCCTCACGCATTGGAATAGGATCAACTAAGTTCTTTTCGATTCTTTCGGATGAAGTTATTTTCGCTAATGTTGCATTCTCAATTTTTAGTTTATCAAGCACATTATATGTTGCCTTAACTAAAGAACAGTATCCATACTCTTCATTTTCAATCAAATCAACTTTGTCAGTCCCTGCGTATTTTGCAACTTTAATAGAAACACCGTTTTCATCAGCTAGAAGGTATGCAACATAATTATATTTGCCATCAGGTGTAAGAAGTTCTAAAGAATTTGCGAATTTATCATTTAATTCAAGTCCTCTTTCTTGATAGTAAATTTTTAATTGTGCAAAAGATAAATCTTGCCTTGGCGAAGGAATGTTTCTCAAAGTTGTATGCATCCTTTTACTATAAAGATCATCAATCATTGAAGTAGTCATTTGTTGAGTTGAAGTTCCGGTTCTTATAAAACAACCATTTGGAGACATCCCATTTTTCTTGATGTAATAAGGTTTTTCTAACCCGCTAGATATTATTATTTTTATAACAGTTACATTATCAATGCTTTCAGTAACTATATCAAATAATCCTAGTGTAGAAGGAAGAATGTTATTTTTAATTCAATCTGCGATTTTTAATTGAGTATCATCCAAATCGGAAACTCCGATGCCCTTACCATTATCATCAACGCCAATATATAAAACTCCACCTTCGCGATTGTTCAAAAATGCAACGACTTCTTTTTCTAGTTTATCGTTTAAATCTTGTTTAAATTCTGTTCTATTATTCTCTATTAACATTATAAGGTCTCCTTTCCACTTTTATTTCAGCAAAAATTGATTAAAACATATTAGCACTACCTATTAAATTCTATAAGATATAATACCATCGAAGTAGATTTGATTTCTACTTAAGTTTATTTTCTTTTTTTCTGCATAGCAATTTATCTATCGTCTGAATCATATTCAATAACGAAGCGCGTGACAACGCGGGAAAACAAAATTGAAAAAACAGCCTCCAAACCGTGGCTTACAAGTGCTATAAACAGGCCGTTTTATGCGATTTTTAAGGGGTAGATGCAATATATTTCGTTGAGCTTGAATAATTCCAAAAGTTGAGAAAGTCCTTTATTTAAGGTTTTTTTTAATGCCTTAAGGTGAAATTGCTACCATTTTGCTACCACGAGTTGAAAAAGGGTATTATTTTTGGATAATTCCATTTGTTTTTGTAGTTTATAGATTCTACAGTTTTGTCATATTTTGTTTTAAGTTTTTCACAGTTTGAAAACTAGTACTAGATTATGATGATTCTGGTTGTAATGGACTGCAAATTGTTTTAAATGATATTCTATGTGCAATATCTATAAAAATAAAGAGGAGCCGATTACATCGACTCCTCCAAGTATGTGTCCGCAAACACATACCCCAATTTCTAGTAACAGTTTACTATAGATGTATGTAATATTCAAGAATTATATAGAATTGCTAATAAAAAGATGAGACTTAAATTATACAAATAATATAGTTAAGTGGTTATTTCATATGTCTAATGTAGACTTGAGTTCATCCATACTAGAATATCGCGGCGAAGAATCATTTATCATCTTTTTCCCCTCTTTAATAGCGGATACTGTAGTATCATTTGGTACTTCTAGCTTTAGTTCAAAAGGAATACCTTGATCACGGATTACTGCTCTTAGAAACATGTTTACAGCAGTTGTCATATTTAGACCAAGTTCAATAAAATTATCTCTGCTTGATCTTTGATTGCTTTGTCTGTATGAATATTCAAATTAGTCGTTTCCGTATATAATTCTCCTATTCAAATGTATTATCATTTTATATATTGTTTGCACAATGTGGCTAGTCTCTTGAAACAAAAGTATTCGAAAAATAAAAAAGTAGAACCTTAATCAAGTACACAAGGCTCCGATTGCCCAACCACCAGATCAATGTTCTATTGGATTAAATCTTAGTGAAACAAACGAGAAATGTCAAATAACTTTTGAAACAATAAATCTTGAATAAGTCTATAACAAATAACTAATTGATACATCATTTAGTTATGAATTTTTCCAAACCATCGCAGAATAATTATCATATTGTTTGAAACCATATTTTTGATAAAAAGAATCGTTTTAGGATCAGAAGGAATGACTTTCACTGAATAATAAGCACTTTAGCTCCAGAAGTAATAAAATGACCAACCAGTGACCAAGAACTTATAAGTAAATATGTGGAATCTATATAAACCACACAATCATATATAAAAGACTGGTGTGAAAAAGAAATATAAGAATATACTATATTTCATCATCATTCGACTTCGCTTGTTGCGTGGAATGATATGTAATGTAAGAATGAATTTTGTTTGTGTTTCTTGTACAATACTTTCATTTCAAGTTATTATTTTGTGTGGATTGGAGATATGTATGCCAGTAGAGGAACTAGTGAAAAAAGTAATTGAAGGAATTGGTGGAAAAGAGAATATTTTAGCTGCAACAAATTGTTCAACAAGACTTAGAATTGATGTAAAAGAAGATTGTTTGATTCATGAGGAAGAAATAAAAGCTATTGAAGGAGTTATAGCTGTACTACATGATAAATCAAATTATGTTGAAGTTGTTGTTGGACCAGGTATCGTTAGACAATGTGCAGATGTTTGTGCTGAAATGGGAATTCCTGCAACCAAACAAGATATGACACCACAAGAAAAAGTAGTGAATAAACCTCGAAAACTAAAGTTCAATTCCTTTAAAGGTGCATTTAAGACAATAGGTGAGATCTTTGTTCCACTGCTACCTGCAGCAATCACTGCAGGACTTTGCGCAGGAGTAAATGAGATTATAGTTCTAGTATGTCCAAATTATATAAATCATCAATTTTTTTATACAATCTGGAACATTCTTACTTTGGTCAGTACTGCTTTCTTTTCTTATATGATGGGCTGGGTAGGCTATAGAGCAGCGGAAAGATTTGGTGCTACACCAATCCTGGGTGGTGTTCTTGGCATGTTAACAAATCTATCTAATGTTGATGATATTTCTAAGACGTTTGGTTTGTATAATGAAGCGCAACCTTTATCTTCAATTTTAAGAGTGGGTAGAGGTGGTATTATCGCAGTTATTCTTGGAGTTTGGATTTTGTCAAAAATCGAAAAAGAGATTCGAAAGAAAATGCCTGATAATTTAGACTTGGTATTTACACCATTTTTGACTCTATTTATCACTGTGATTCTATATTTATTTCTTATCATGCCAATTACTGGTCTGGCTTCTAGTGTTTTATGCAAGTTAATCAGCCTTGTGTGTTTGTCTGATAATGCTGTGGTACGTGGAATTACAGGATTTACTAGTGCTGCGCTATTTTTACCTATGGTATCTATGGGCATGCATCGTGGCTTGGATTCTGTTTACTCCTTGCAACTATCAGAGTTAGGATATATCACTTTGTTTCCTGCGTTAGCGATGGCGGGCGCTGGACAAGTCGGTGCAGCAATCGCGATATATTTAAAAGCTAAGAAATGTAATAATATACGACTTCAAAAAGTAATTAAAGGTGCTATGCCTGCAGGAGTGTTAGGTATTGGAGAACCGTTGATTTATGGAGTTACGCTCCCAATGGGCAGACCATTTTTTACAGCTGGAATAGGCGCAGGAGTTGGTGGCGCATTTGTAATGATCATGCAAGTTGGTGCGAAGACTTGGGGGACAAGTGGTATTCTAGGAACGCTCATTATGACAGCGGGAAAACATGGAGCATATTCTATGCTGTATTATGTGCTTGGATTATTTATTTCTTGTGTTATGGGATTTTTGATTACACATCTAACAATTAAAGTTGAATAAAAGCCGACGCATTCCCCGTCTATAATCTATTGATTTAGGCGGGGTTAGTCGGCGAAAAAGCGCCAAGTTAGGCGCCTATTTTGCGGAAAAGGAACATTCAATACGGTATAATATTAGTATGAAGATAACACAAAGCTATGGAATTAAATTCAAAGATGGATACGATGCAGTAAAAAGAACAAC
>CAVGPK010000026.1:0-24074 GCA_963631155.1 bacterium
GTAAAGAATTCTTTTAATAATTTGTCTTGTTTTCCCATTTATTATTATCTCCTTTTTTTAAACAAAACTACTACATTCTCTTATACGTAATTTTTTGCGAAAAATCTGAAAGTTTTTTAAAAAAATTATAATTTAGATACTTTTGATACGAAAAAGCCAAGTATTTGATACAGCCCACATTCTCTTACATGAATTTTTTCTGGAATTTAAACAAAAAAATGAATATTTCAAAAAATATTCATTTAGCCCATAGGAATAATCACCTTGTAGTAACTTATTGCCTTCTTATTCTCAACAACCATTTTTATACGTCTAAAATAGATGTTTCCTGGAAATTGTTTAAATACATTTGAATCTATAAAAATATTTTTTAATAATTCTATTGCCTTTCCACTACCAATCGCCTCATCCACCTTAATATATGTAACGTAGGCCCGTTTAGATTCAAACACTTCCATTTTTTTAGAATCAAATTCTTTTTCCTTCAAATCAGACTTATCTATCGCAATGCCCCATTTATAATCATTAAAATCATCTTTATTCATAAACGCAAACGTGCGAGTATCATACTTTTCAAAATCAACGTCTGCCTTATCAATTTCTTTACCTTCAACCCATTCAACACCTTGTGTCTGCCAATAAATAAGAACTGGATCTACACTTTCTAAAAACCACAAATTCTCTCTTTCATTCCACTCATCCATTTCATCCTTCATCTTTTTGACTTTATTGCGAATATCCACCAACATTTGAATTTGTTCATCCAAATCCTTTAAATGTTTGTCAAAACATGAATCAACATCCTCTTCTTTCGCTTGTGAAATTAAATACTCTATATCCTTAAGTGGAAAATTCAACTTTCGATAATGCATAATCTCATGAATAATCGTTCTCTGATTCAATTCATAATAACGATAATTCGACTGCTCATCTCGAACCGTATCAATTAAGCCCATACTTTCATAATATTTAATGGCACTAGATGCCAAACCTGTAAATCTTGCGATGGTTCCTATCTTCTCTTTTTTCATACATGTATTTTAAACAAAAAAAAGTGGAAATACCACTTTTTTATCACATCCACTTATATACATCTTCCTTTAAAATTTCTGTCTTCATTAAATCTGCATGCTCTCTAGAAATAAATCTTTTTTCACACAAATCATCCACACACATAAATATTTTATACACATAATCCCTAAACGAAGGGTATAAAGACAATAATTTTTCTTTAGTAAAAGGAATAAACAAACTTTCTTGAGGATTCACATCATTACCCATATGGTACGTTCCAGTAGGTACCTCGACTTGTGGAAAACGAAATCCACCCATACAATTGCCATTATCATCCAATACTTCTTGATTTTTTTCATTCACCTCAATACGGTTTGATCTAGGAGGAGCAACTCCTTCACTTACCCATGCATCCAAATTGCATAGAGCCTGATCCACAAACATTTCCATTGGTAAATGTGCCATTGGCCAAGAAGGAAAATCCGTCTTTTTCTCTAGCTTATCAATTTCACCATAACCAGGACGATAGAAAGCGCCCATAAACGCATTATGCGGCTGACATGCCATCTCATATAAACGGAAACAATCCCCTTTTTCATCACTATCATCTCTACGAAGTGAAATATGTCCTGCAAAATCCTTGAAGTCCCATTGAGACATAATACGAATCACATGAGCCCCAATATTTTTTGTATGAGAAATCTCTTCCTCATTCGCAATTGGGTCCTCTTCTTGATTTAAAGAAATCATTTTCCCACCAGAATATGTCAAATACCCATCAAAACTTGGATGAACTCCCAAATCTAAAGTTGTTCTATGGAAAACATTCATATATGTCGTCAACAACATACTCGATTGAGAACACCCAATCGCATAAACATATTGTGCTTGATTCCCTAAAATTTTTGTACCTTCATCTGACTTTAATAGATTAGAAAGATCTGTGATCATATCCCAAACCAATCCATCCTCTTGTTCAGGAACACTTTGTTGCCACATCAAAATCTCTTGACTCACTTTACCCGGATTCGAACTTGGATTTTTCCAAGATAAAGATGCATAGCGTTTCGCATCAAACTTTTGTAAAGAGCGAGCACAAGTTCCCCTTGCACTCACGCCCACATAAGCATCCCCATCACGCAAAATCTTCTTCCATAAAAGCGCCCACATAGGACTTACATCCCATCCATTTGTAGAATTAAAAATCTCAACAACTACTCGACCACTAAAATTTTTAATTGGCCTACGCAAAAGGAAGCGATTTGTATAAGGAGCATTCGAATACTTAACATGTACACCATGATCATGATACGAATATACATTCGCAACATTTGAATATGTATATTCCTCTTCAATATAGTTATAATGATCTAAATAAATAGGAATTAATTGTTGATCCGCCGCATTAAATGGAATCGATTGATCTGTACGTTCTAATTTTTCAACGCGCATATACATTTCCCCCTTAGAAAATAAATGAGCTCAATGGTACAAGAATAAATGTTGTTACTAAAACCATGATTGCACACAAAGCCACACTATATTTTACCGTTCCCTTGTATTCTACACCAATATTAGAATAAACAATAGACATCGTAGGACAAGCACTAACTGTACTTATTGCTGTACCACAAATAGCGATAACACCACACGCAAAGGCAAGAACACTCGATTGTGAAATACCTTCAATAGATAATAGAGCAGGAATAAAGCTTGAACAAACTACAACACCAGAAACAGAATTGGAACAGAAGTTTGTACAAACACTCGCAAATGTTAAACCAATTAAGATAGCCAAAGTACTAGGAAGATTACGTACAATAGGTCCTAAAATATTTTGCATACAAGCACTAATACCATACGCTTCATTTCCAACAGCACCCGCATAGAACATAATCGCACCCAAGAAAATAATCATTCCCCAAGGAACTTTAGATGCCGCCTTATTAAAATCCATAACAGGCTTTCCATCTACAGTAATCAAACATAATAATCCACAAACAAGCGTTACACTTGCTGCAATAGTGATTGATGAGAAATATTGTTGAACAGGGCCCAAGAAATCAAGAGAAGCTAAAATGTAACATGTTAATATCGCAAGCATTCCCACAAGCGCAATCTTTCCTTGTTTTGAGATTGGATTTTCTTTTAATTCCTGACGCATTTTTGCATCATCAAAATTTTCAAACTTACTCACATCTGGCTTCATCCATAATTTTAAAATCGCAATCGAAACAAGAATCACAATAATCAAATAGATGGCGGCAAATTTAAAATACATCATTGCACTAAAATTGCTGAAACCAAGACCTGCAACAATCGCAACCATAGTAAGAATATAAGGTCTTCCCCAAATCAAGATTCCATCACAAATCTGAGCAATCCAACCAATCAATAAGCCTTGAGACTGGTAAAACTTTTCTTCCTTTTTATATCCAATCGCATTACTTACATCTCCTAATAATTTATAGAATAGAACAGTCACAACTTGTGGAGCTGTAAATATACTAATCACAACCATCGCAAGAATCATCATAATCAAAAATAAATTAGGTTTACCATGAATGAACTTACGCGAAATAATCCACTTAACAATCCATTCAAATGCACCACTCTCCTCTAAGACAGAGGCTACCATTAAAAATGGAATAACAGCAGCTGCACAAATATTTCCCCATAAGGTCATATAAGCGCTACTTCCATCATACACTCCAAGCATTACAACAATCGTTACACTTAATAAAGATGTCCAACTTGTACCACATGTTAACCATAAATAAATGGTTGGAATAAATACGCTCAACATGCGTATACCAGCTCGCGTTAATCCATTTGCTTCTGGTAAGAAAAAATATAACAATACACCTACAATAAAGGCTATCAATGTATTCTTTTGTGTTTTATTCATCTCTATATCTCCTACTTATTAAATTCTCTTTCTATACTCATTGCGATTCCATCATGCACCCATCTTGTCAATGGCTGATCCACCGTACAAAATCCATGACCCACTCTTGGTGCCACAATCAATTCACACCCCACTTGAGCTTCCAATAAACGATTGGCATAACGAATACCATCATCACGCAACGTGTCGTATTCTCCAACAATGATCATGTGTGCATTTAGCCCTTTTAAATCTTTACAATAACCCGCAAACGCATAATAGTCTGGGATATCTTCTGTATATCCACCCAAATACAAGTAATCCACATTCTCATCCGGTTTACTTGCGCGCATACGATATTTTTTTAATTGTAAAAATGATGGATCACGAACATAATCTAACGTTAATACTGGACAATTCAGTATCGTTAATTGAATTTGAATATCACTATGATCTCGCACATAAAGTGCAAGGCCTGCCGCTAAATTTGCTCCTGCACTCGTTCCATGAAGTGCAATTTTAGAAGGATCAATTCCTAGCTTCTCACTATTTTCAACCACATACCTTAAAGCTTGATAACAATCCATCAATGGTTTTGGATAGTGAATTTCTTTTGTCGTTAAACGATAATCCACCCCAATCACAACACAAGAAGTCCTTTGGGCTAGCTCAATACAACGATAATTATCAATATCAAGGCTACCGCCTACCCAGCCTCCACCATGAATGTCAAGAATGATTCCAGATGGATTGTTTCTATTTTTAGGACGATATATGCGCAATTTGATTTTTTGATTCGGATCTGGACCATCAATAAAAATATCTTCCATCGTCATTCCATCATAAAGTTGATAACTTACTAACACCTTAGCTTGTCTGTTGGCAGCCAAGATTTCTTCTTCATTTTTATGACTCACATTAGAAGCTAAATGATCTTCATACCCTTTATACACCCTTAACATGATTCATTTTCTCCTATTAATTTTGAATATCGAATATTCACAAACAATGCCAATATCGTTCCTATAGCTGCGATGATTCCATTCATCAATAACACAGCTTCTGGATCCATATAACCTGCAGCACTCATAACGGTATACATAGAAATACTCGATGCGATCATGATAATAGCTGTAATCGTACCTTTAATCTTTGGAAATAAATCATTTACTGTTGCGGTAGCCATCTGTAAAACACCACCTGCCGCAAAGAATCCCATAAGATAAGCCCCAATATTACACATTTGTTCTGTTTTTGAAAAATAAACCGCAAACACTGTAACTGTTGATACAAGTGGATAAACAAACAAGATACGTACAGGCTTAACCTTTAAAGTTACTAAAGCTGTAACAATAATGGCTGCGATCGTTCCTGTCGCATAATTTGATTGCATAATCGTCGTATCACTCATACCACAAATTTGTGCCCCATACGTTTGTGCGCAATATAACCACAATTGGAAAGTGGCAGTACAAGTAAATCCAATGATAATAAGTCCCCATGTTTCTTTGGTGAATTTTGCATCCTTAAGCTGTTGAAACAAAGAAACCGAATGTTCTTCGCCTTGTTTTTCATCCTTTGGCACAGGAGCCAATAAAATAAAGATGGCTACAATCAAGAAGGCAATACCCGTATAAAAAATAACGTTTGTGAGTGCAAAAGCTGAGCTAGCCGCAAAACCTAAAATCATAGGTAATATTTTTTGCCCTCCTGAAATAAAGAATTTTGTAAGAATAGTTGCCAATCCTGTATGTGGTTCTAAAATTTCAACGCAACAAGGAATGACACCACAATCCAAAAATGAATTTGCACTACCAGAAATTAAGCTTCCAATATAGGCAACCATCATCGTTGGTGATTTTGCGATCATAATCATCGATACTGCATACAATAAAGCTCCAATCACAACACAGATCTTTCTACCTAACTTATCCGATATCGGTCCCGCAAATGGAAGGATAATCAATCTTCCAAGTCCTGCTGCTGCGATTACTTTGGCAACCAAGCCAATATCTTGTACGATATCTCCGTGCCATTGCGTAATTAAAGCTTCTTTCATAATTTGTTGTCCCAACACACCTGTGGCAATACCTTGAACAAAATAGTTCAAATATAACACAAATGCGGTTGGATAATATTTTCTTTTTGAATCCATAATAATTCTCCTTCACATTAAAAAGGATATATCTAAAAGTACATATCAAGTCAACAGATCATCAATAGAATTCGTCTATATGTAAAAGAAGATCGATAGAAACAATTTATTATAAAATGAATATTTGTACATTTTTTCACATATATAAAAAGAAAACCTGAAAGTACCTTTCAGGTTTAAGCACGATCTTTCTTAAAAAAGATCGATTTTATCAATTCAAATATGATCACAATCAAAACAAACACAAAGGACATCGCAAAATATCCAACTAATCCAGCAACGATATCATTAAAATCCATATTCCCTGTATTGGAGTACCATTGGGCAATCTCAATCGCAAAGGTCACAACCACAAGCACAGTGAATACATAAAACCATGTCACAAGAATGGTTAAATTCTTTTTTGCCAACCACTTAAACAATGGATAAAGAACCGCCAACATCACAATTCCCATCAGTCCTATGATTAAGAAGTGCAATTGTTTATCCGTAAGTGAATTTTCATACGAATCATTTATGCTCATTAAGTATGTATGTGCTTTATATATAACATCGATCATGAGATCGACTATTTTTTTCATCATTGAAGTATCTGTATCTAACATGGAGGTATTATATCATTATTCATACAAAACGCAAGAAATGGGTTATAATGAATTTAGGTTGGTGAAAACATGAAAAAGAAAATAATCATTCTATTTACATTATTTTTATTTATATTTAGTGGATGTTCCATAAACACAAATAAAAATATTGTCGTTTATTTCTCCTATAGTGGAAATACAAAAAAGGTCGCAAATAAACTTTCGTCTGTTTTAGATTGTGAGTTACTAGAAATTCAGGCAAAGGATCCATATAAAAAATCAGATTTGACCTATGATCCAGATTGTAGAGCAGGGCTAGAAAAAACAGATGATACGATTCGTCCTGAAATAAAAAATGATTTATCTGAAGTAGAAAAGTATGAAAACATATATATTGGTTATCCTGTATGGTTTTCTAAAGCACCAAGAATCATTCAAACCTTTATCGAATCTTATGATTTAAAGGATAAAAACATTTATTTATTTTGTACATCCGACAACGATGATATTAAAGATACGAAAGAATATTTAAAGGAAGTATATCCAAAATTAAATATTGTGAAGGCTAAAAGATTTGATACAAATGTTAAAGTGAAAGAATTAGAAAAGTGGATTAAATAAATTTTATGAAATATGCTCTAAAATTCATTCAATCTTTTATGCAAGAATTATCCAAAAGAAATATTGGGGCCAATGCAGGTAGTATCGCATTCTTTTTCTTGTTGTCGATGATTCCTGTGCTAATTTTAATTTCAATGGCTCTACCGCTTATTGGCTATACAGAAACGCAATTTACTCAATTATTGATCGCAGTAATACCCGAAATTATAGATGAGAGAGTCGCCACTATTATTCATGAGGTTTATAGTTTTTCAGGAACTGTTTTACCGATTACCATTTTAACTTTAATCTGGTCTTGTGCGCGTGGAATGCTAGGATTGATGTATGGTTTAAATCGTGTCTACAACATTAAAGACGATCGAAGCTATTTCATCTTACGCCTATTAGCCACCTTCTATATGCTTCTTTTGATTGTACTCTTTCTGATTATGTTGGTCCTAATCGTTTTTGGCCAACAAATCCAAATCTACCTTGATCATCTTTTGCCATATATAGGAAATTTATTTGGTGCCTTTTTACAATTTCGCTATTTGATCGTTGTGGGTGCAGGAGTCACTATTTTATCTTTGATCTATAAGCTGGTTCCCTACGAAAATCAACCTTTCATAGAACAAGTTCCAGGTGCTTGTTTTACCGTAATCGCATGGATTCTATTTTCAAAAATATTTGCGGCCATTTCTAGTTTATCTACCTATTCTTTGTATTATGGTAGCTTGACTGTACTTATTGTCTTTATGTTTTGGCTTTATTGGTGTATTTATATCATTCTTATTGGTGGATACATCAATTGGTATTTCCGCTATATTTTCCGTATTTTGCTTCTTCGTATGAAACAAAAACACAACAGCTAGCCATTTTTATGCAATTATGATAAAATATACTTGTCAACTAGGAATACATTCTATCAATATTGGATGTGCTCCTCTTTTTTTATAACCGTTTTTCTAACTTTCGCTTTACGTAAGGCAGAAGTTTTTTTATTTTTTTATTTTTTTATAACCAAATAATAATTTCTCAGCATTTTTATACAAAATCGGATAGATTGCTTCATTGTTTTTTAAATCATTTACTGTCTTTTCAATTTGTTCAATAGGTGTATACGGGAAATCACCTCCAAATAAAATGTGATTCTCGTCCGTTAAAGTTAAAAGTATTTTTAAATTTGATGGAAGTGCATTTCCTGCTACATCAAAGTAAAAGGAAGAAAGACTCTTTTTAACTTGAACAGGATTTTGCAGTACCTTTGTGATCCCTTCTATACGATCTATTATATTAGGCAGAAAAGAGCCACAATGAGGAACGACAAATTTTATGTTGGGATATTTTTCTACCATTCCTGAAACAAGTAAATCAATAATAGTTCGTGTTGTATCTGCGATAAATTCAAACAAAGGTAAGACTTCTGAAGTAAAACATTTTTCAGGAAGAGCTTGAGGCGAAGTTGGATGAATAAGAACAATCGCACTTCTTTGATTCAACTCATCAAATAAAAGCTCATAAGCTTTATTCCCCAAATATATGCCACTGGCATTGCTTGGAAGTTTTACGGCATCCACATTAAGAACATCATATGCATACTTGACATATTGAACACTCGCTTCCATATATGGAACAGGCAATGAAGACGCAACTAAAAAGGAGTTGGGATATTTTCTTTTACACTCGCAGGCATATTCATCTATTTTTTGTGCCAGCAATACTGTTTCATCCTCGTTACCACAATCAAAATGTGGAGAAGAAAGTGAAAGAAGACATTTTTCAATTCCTACACGGTCCATGTAATCAAGGTGCTTTTCAATTGACCAGCTAGGAGTTGGAAAGCCATCTTCTGTTTCTTTACCATACTTTTTAAGATATTCCATATATTCCGGGCAAACAAAATGTGAATGTACATCTATAATTTTCATATTTTTCCTCCAACCATAAAATATTTTATATTTTAGCCGAATAATGTTAAAATGCAAAGAAAAAGGAAGTGTAATTATGCCAAAATTATCAAAGCGAACAGAAAACTTTACCGATTCTATCATTCGTCGAATGACAAGAATTGCCAATCAATATGGTGCGATTAATCTATCACAAGGTTTCCCTGATTTTGATCCACCAAAACCCATTTTAGATCGCCTATCTGAAGTATCTCACGAAAATTATCATCAATATTCCATTACTTGGGGAGCCCAAAATTTTAGAGAAGCTTTAGCCAGGAAACAATCCAAATTTATGCATTTAAATTTGGATCCAAATAAAAATATTGTGGTGACATGTGGAAGTACAGAAGCTATGATGGCTGCGATGATGAGTGTTTGTGATCCACAAGATAAAGTCATTATTTTCTCCCCTTTTTATGAGAATTATGGAGCAGATACCATTCTTTGTGGAGCCATCCCGATCTATGTCCCTCTATATCCACCTTTATTTCACTTTAATAAAGAAGAATTAGAAAATGCGTTCAAACAACATCCCAAAGCCTTGATTCTTTGTAACCCTAATAATCCATGTGGAAAAGTATTTACACAAGAAGAATTAGAATATATCGCAAGTTTAGCCGTAAAATATGATGTCTTTGTGATTACAGATGAGGTATATGAACATATTGTTTATCCTCCAAATAAACACATCTATTTTGCCTCTTTACCTGGCATGTTTGAAAGGACCATTTCTTGTAGTTCCCTTTCAAAAACATATTCTATTACCGGTTGGCGTTTAGGCTATTGTATAGCACCAGAATCTATTTGTGAAACCATTAAGAAAGTACATGACTTTTTAACCGTTGGTGCAAGCGCCCCTTTACAGGAAGCAAGTGTTGTTGGTCTTGAATTTGATGATGAATATTATGATGAGCTTCAAGCTTTGTATGCACACAAAAAAGATTTGTTTGTGAATGGGCTGAAAGAATTGAATATTCCTCATACTGAACCTCAAGGCGCATACTATGTGATGGTTGATATTTCCGAGTTTGGATATGATTCTGATCTTGAATTTTGTGAAGATTTAATTAAAAAAGTCGGTGTTGCCGCCGTTCCTGGATCTAGCTTTTTTAAAGAAGATGTGAACCATTTAATTCGTTTTCATTTTGCGAAAAAAGATAAAACATTGATTGCCGCACTCGATCGATTAAAATATATGAAAGAAAAAATGACAAGAGCTTAATGGTTCTTGTCTTTTTTTACACATAATGGAATGCCAATCAAAAATGAAATCGTATCCGTAATAGGTACAGTATAGAAGATGCCAAATAATCCAAAATTTAAATTTAATAAAATCATAACTGGAACATACACAAGACCTTTATTCAACAAAGATAATACAGTAGAGGAAAAAGCCTTTTGTGTCGATTGAAGATAGGTGGTTTCTAATTGATACAAGCCATAAATGGGGCCAGATAAAATGGATGCGACCAACATTTTTTGTGCCAAAGACACAACTTCTTCATTTTGAATAAAGAGATATACAAATTGTTCTTGAAATATAAAGCAGCCTATTGTCAATACGCATCCAATTCCAACGACAAGAATTCCAATTTTTTTAATAATTTCATGCATACGTCTTAGATTATTAGCTCCATAATTAAATGATATAGCTGGTTGTAGCCCTGTACAAATTCCCATCAAAATCATAGAGATCAACATATTCGCTTTACTAGAAACGCCATTAGCCGCAACTACAAGTGTTCCATAGCTCATTAATATTTGATTCATAAACATTGTAGAACATGCCATTAGAATAGTAGAGCATGCCAAAGGAAGGCCTAATGTAAGTACGGGGAAAATGATCTCATTTTTTAAAGTGAAATCTTTGATAGATAGAGAAAAATATTTTTGTTTCTTTAGTACATAATAAAGGATATACATGGCACTGACCAAATTTCCTATTACAGTTGCGATAGCTGCACCCGCAACATCTAAGTGAAATACCAAAATTAAAATTGGATCTAAAATCACATTTACTAATGTTCCTAACATATTCGCCATTAAAGATTGTTTGGCAGCTCCATCGGCACGAATTAAATTCATAAATATGTTCGTAAATAGAAGTATAGGGGCAAAACAAGCTACAATCTTTAAATAATCCTTCACATAAGTAAGTGTGTCCGCATTGGCTCCAATTTGTAGTGCAATCCAATCTAAATTTAATAGAAGTAAGATTGAAAAAAATAGACCTAATAAAATGGCTCCGTAGAAACAAAAGCTTGTGACATTTTTTATTTTATTCATATTTTTTTGCCCAAGTAAGATCGATATAATCGTACATCCACCACTACCAAGTAAAGTGCCTAGTCCAGATAGAATTGAAAAAACAGGTGCACACAAAGAAATTGCAGCTATTTTATAAGGATCGTTGGTTTTTCCTATAAAATACGTGTCTGTCATATTATAAACAACCATAACAAGCATAATCACAATAGTTGGTACACACATATTCATAAACAACTTTGAAAATGATCCTTTTTCTAACATATTTTGATTTTCCATACACTTCCTCCTAAATACAATAGAATTGTATAATCTAGAGAAACCATGAACAATCATCAATATTTAGAATAGTGTTGAGATAATGGGATAAAGTATCGCAACAACCAGAGAAGGCAACATATTCGCCACTTTGAATGTATTATCGTGAATCAAATTTACGCCTACACAAAAAATCAAAATATTCCCCACTAAAGATAAATTGTTGATGCTTGTATCGTTTAAAAATCCGCCTAAAAAACATGCGATCAGAGTCACACTCATTTGTAGGATAAAAACGGGAATGCTTGAAAATGCACAGCCTTTACCTAGGCTTGCAGCTAGAAGCATAATAATGACAAAATCAAGAATAGCTTTTAAATAAAGAGTTTGTGGATTGTGGTAGAGTCCATCTTGAATGGCACCTACAATAGCCATAGCGCCAATACAGACAGTAAGACTTGCACTCACAAAGCCCACCAAGAATTTGGAATCTTGCCCATTTCCACTTTTTTGTCGAAGCCATTTTCCAAAGGAGATAAATTTTTGATCAATATCCAACCATTCACCAATCATACATCCAATCGACAAAGAAAGAATCATCATAAGGCTTCCTTGTGTTTCTATATTTGAGTTTTTAATCACGAGCATTTTTTCCATAACGCCCGAAATACCTACAAAAAGAACGGATAATCCCATTACTTTCATTAGACTTTCTCGTACATTTTCTTTTAAAACATTGCCAAACAAACATCCTATAATGCCACCAAGAATAATGGCAATACTATTGACAATCGTTCCTAATCCTATCATTGTACCATTCCACTTTCCTTTTTTAATCGTTCAACTCTTTGTTGAATTTCTTTTTCTTCATCCTCTTCTAAATAGTTTCCTGACATATATAAAATATTTCCATTGACCATAGTCATCAAAACATTTTCTTTTGTTCCAGAATAAACAATGTTTTTGGCAATATTATTTATAGGAAGCATATTGGGTTGATGCAAATCAATAAGGATAAGATCTGCCAATTTTCCTTCTTCTAAAGTTCCACAGTCCAGTCCTAGCATCTTAGCTCCATTTACTGTAGCCATTTTTAATATTTCATAGGCATCTACACTTGATGCATCTTGATCTCTAATTTTAGCTAGTGCACTCACTAAAAACATTTCACGAAACATATCTAAACAATTGTTGCTGGCGGGACCATCTGTACCAATAGCTACATTAATATTTCGTTTTAAAAAATCACTTATGGGTGCGACACCACTGGCTAATTTACAATTACTGGAAGGATTAGTCACTACATTTAAATGATGTTTTTCTAATAATTCTAAATCCTGTTCATTTACGTGCACGCAATGAAAGCCTCCACCTCCATATTCAAACATTCCCAAATCACATAAATATTTCAATGGTGTTTTCCCGGTACGCTCTATACAATCATCCACCTCTTTTTTTGTTTCTTGTAGATGTGTAAAAACAGGTGCTTGATACTTCTGGGACAGATTCACTATTTGTTTAAGCTTTTCTTCATTTGTTGTGTATTCGTGTGAGAAGCCCAGTTTAAAAGAGATAAGTGAATCTTTTTCATTGTATTTTTTAAAACAGTCTTCTACATTTTCTACACTTAAAGTAAAATCATTGACAGCTCCACATAATACCGTTCGATACTTCAAATCTTGGCTAGCTTTAATAATTGGATAAGGATTAAGATACATATCAAAATTTGATGTAATTCCAGATGTTAGATATTCTCGTATCGCAAGTCTTGAAAACCAGTAAATATCCTCTTTGGTTAGCTTTTTTTCAATTGGAAATACTTTTTCATTTAACCATTTGTCAAGTGGTAAATCATCGGCTAAAGAACGTAAAAAAGTCATTCCAGAGTGAGTATGAGCATTCACAAAACCTGGCATGAGCAGGTTTTTATTACAGTCAAACGTATGATGAAAGTATTTTTGCTCGGATTCTATTTCTTTTCCTACATAGGTAATGCGATTGCCTTCAATTTGTACTTCTCCATCAAAAACTTCCATAGAAGCCATTGTTAATATTTTTGCATTTCGAAATCGTGTTCGTATTTTTATAGCACACATAATCCCACCTCATTTAGTGCTTTTATTTTACCACAAAAAAAAGTCCACTAGACAATGGACTTATTCATGTAATTCTGTATCTATTTTTTCAAGTTCTTGACTTACATTGAGTGCATGATCATTAATTCTTTCAAAATCTGTAAAGATTCTTGAAAGCATCATACTGACTTCTCGAGAGCATTTTTGTTGTTTCAAAGCCTGAATTTGTTCTTCTCTCCAAGTAGATACGAGTGCATCAATTTCATCATCTTTTCTTTCCGCTTCCTCTACATCCTGCAAGTTATCTTCCATCTGTAAACATAATGATTTCATACGCTCAATCACTTCGATTTCGGTGATTGTCATTTTTGATTGTAAGCCTTTAGTCGCTTGTTTATTCATGTTGACCGCATAATCACTGATACGTTCTACATCCACAAGCATCAGATAGTAGGAAGATAAAGCTTGAGATACATTGGTATTTAGATTTGGCATCGCCAAAGCAGCACCAATATAATCGGATATTTCACGGTTCAAGAAATTAACCGTATCCTCTCTTTCATAGATTTGTTGATCTTTTTCTTCATTAAATTTCAACAATTGATCAAAAGCTTCATATACATTCTTATAAGCAAGACCAATCATGTGGAACGTTTCATCATGCACTTGTTTTACACTAATAGCCGAACCACCAATCATCTTATTTGATTTTGGAAGTGGCTGTAAAAAGAGTAAGCGGTCATCTGCATCTTTCTTTTCAATTGGCATGATATGTTGGGCAAAACGAGCTAAATACGTTCCAAATGGCAATAAGATAAGAGTTGTACACACATTAAATAGCGTGTGCATATTGGCAATTTGTTGCGTTGCACTATATGGTGTCCAATGAATGACCATAGGTACCAATGGTGTACTCATACATACGATTGTAAAGATAATCGTTCCAATAATATTAAAGCTTAAATGTATAACTGTTGTTTGTTTAGCCTCTCTTGATGTTCCAATAGATGCCAATACAGCAGTGATACATGTTCCAATATTTTGTCCAAATAAAACATAGACAGCTCCATCAAGTCCAATGACACCACTTGCCGCTAGAGCTTGTAAAATACCTACAGATGCAGAACTTGATTGAATCAATGCCGTAAATCCTGCTCCCACTAAGATTCCAATAACTGGATTTGAGAAATTTGTTACGAGTTGAACAAATTCAGGCGAATTTCTTAATGGAGACATAGCCGTACTCATTAGATTCATTCCGATAAACAAAATACCTAAACCTGCGATAATTTGTCCAATATCAATAACTTTTTGTTTCTTGCAAAAAGTAACAAGCGCAACACCAATAAAGGCAATTAATGGTGCAATTGCACTAATATCAAGGGCAATCAATTGTCCCGTGATAGTTGTACCAATATTAGCTCCCATAATAATCCAAACCGCCTGTTGAAGGCTCATCATTTGTGCATTCACAAACCCTACAACCATGACTGTCGTTGCGGATGAACTTTGAATGACTGCCGTAACAATAGCTCCTACAAGCACGCCTAATATACGATTTGATGTTAATTTTTCTAGAATTGTTTTTAAACGATCCCCAGCCGCAGCCTCAAGACCGTTTCCCATCATGGACATGCCATATAAAAACAAGCCAAGTCCACCTAATAAAGATATGAAATTTTGAATTGTCATAAATTTTTACCTACCCTAAAGTAATATAAATTTTATTTTATTTTTAAACTATCTTTACTTTGTTAAATAAATGTTAAATAAATTTAACATTTCGTAAAAATGACAAATGTCACATCTTTTCACATATTCAAATGATATTTTTACCAAATATAGCTGATAACATTATTCACGTAATGAATATAAACCAACTCATTCATTACAGCTCTCAAAATTAATAACTCAAAAAAGAAAAAAATCTCAAGACACCAACACTTGAGATTTTTTTCATTACTCATTCGCATAAATATCGATTAAATTTAACAATATTTCTACATTCTTTTCCATTGACTGAATTGGCACATATTCAAAGCGTCCATGTGCATTTTCATAACCTGCACTTAAATTTGGACAAGGCAAACCTCTATGCGATAAAGCAGACCCGTCTGTTCCCCCTCTAAATGGTTCACTTTTTGGCGTTAACCCTGCTTTTGAGATGGCCTTTTTCAAATAAGGAATCATATAAGGAACTTTTTCAATAACCTCCAACATATTACGATATTGAATATTTAAATTCATTGTAACCGTACCTTCTCCATATTTTTTATTTAAAGTATCTGTGATTGTTTGAAGCATAGTGTTTCGAATATCAAATTGTAGTGCAGAATGATCACGCACATTCACTTCCAATTTTGCGTATTCGCAAGAACCATTAAAACTAATCACATGAAAGAATCCTTCACGATCTTGTGTATATTGAGGTCTTTCTAAAGCTGGAATAAGATTTAACAATTCATTTCCAATATCAACCGCATTTTTCATAATCCCCTTTGCGGTTGCGGTATGCACAGAAATTCCTTTAATTTCAAATGTAGCCATACTCGCATTAAAGGTTTCATCCATATAATATCCTAAATGATCTCCATCTAATGTATAGGCAATTGGTGATTTGAATCGTTCTAAATCCAAATCTTTCGCTAATCCACCCACTTCTTCATCTGGAGTAAAGGCAACCGAAATCAAGTTATGTTTAATTTCAGGATGTTTGACTAAATACTCAAGAAATGTCATAACCGCAGAGATACTGGCCTTATCATCACCACCAAGCAAGGTTGTTCCATCTGTTAAAATTAAATCTTGTCCAACATACTCTTTTAGATTTGGAAATAAACTTGGCGACATCACAATATTTAGTTCTGAATTTAAAACGATGTCCTTTCCATCATAGTATTCTAAAACCCAAGGCTTTACATTTTCACCACTCGCATCCGGTGCTGTATCCATATGTGTGACAAATCCAATCGCTTTTCCTGTATCACAATTTGCGCTTAATGATCCATAAACAACACAACCTTCTGTATCATAATATACATTTTCAACACCAATAGCTTGTAGTTCTTCATAAAGCATTTTTGCCAAATCATGTTGACGAGAAGTTGTTGGCGTACTTGTACTGTGTGCATCTGATTCGGTATTTACTTTCGCATAACGAATCATTCTTTCTTTTACTTGTTCATAAAAAACACCCATAAGAATTCTCCTTTTTCTAGAATAACCCCTTAATCTTTCCTTCTTCATCCACATCCATATCCAATGCACTTGGATGTTTTGGTAAACCTGGCATTGTCAATACTTTACCCGTTAAAGCAACCACAAATCCAGCGCCTAAGCTTGGTCTTAATTCACGAACTGTAATTCTAAATCCTGTTGGACGGCCCATGATTTTACCATCATCCGATAAAGACATTTGTGTTTTTGCCATACATACAGGAAGCTTGTCCCATCCAAATTTCTTAAATTGAGCCAATTGTTCTTGTGCTTCCTCTGTAAAATCAACACCATCCGCACCATATACTTTCTTAGCAATCGTTTCAATTTTTTCTTCAATACTCTCATTCACATCATACAGTGGAGCATATGTATTTTCTTGATCACAAAGTTCAATAACTTTTTCTGCTAAATCCAAAGCACCTTCACCACCTTTAGCCCATACTTGAGATAAAGACATCGGATGATTATTTTCTTCACACCAATTTTCAAGTGCTTCTACTTCCGCTTTTGTATCTGTAGCAAATTCATTGATTGCCACAATATATGGAAGACCAAATTGTTGAACAGTATCAATATGTTTTGCCAAGTTTTCACAACCTTTTAACATTGCGTCTACATTTTCTTCTTTTAAATCCTCTAACGCAATGCCACCATGTTGTTTCAAAGCACGAATTGTTGCCACAATCACAACTGCATTCGGATGAAGATTAGCCAAACGACATTTAATATCCAAGAATTTTTCTGCGCCTAAATCAGCACCAAAGCCAGCCTCTGTTACTGTATAATCAGCAAGTTCTAAACAAGCTTTTGTCGCAATAACAGAATTACATCCATGCGCAATATTCGCAAATGGACCGCCATGAATCAAAACTGGATTATGTTCCAAAGTTTGTACTAGGTTAGGTAATACCGCATCTTTCATAACCATGGCCATAGCACCTTCAATACCTAAATCATGAACATAGACAGGCTTGTCATCGTATGTATAAGCGACCAACATCTTGCCAAATCTTTCTTTTAAATCCATTAGATCATCGGCCAAACATAAAGCTGCCATTACTTCTGAGGCAACTGTAATATTAAATCCATCCTTACGCTCAACTCCATTGGCTTTCGCACCACAGCCAATCGTAATATTACGTAATGTACGATCGTTCATATCAATACATCTTTTAAACAACACTTTTTCTGGATCAATATTTAATTCATTACCTTGATGGATGGAATTATCTAAACAAGCGCAGACTAAGTTATTAGTCGTCGTAATCGCATGCATATCTCCAGTAAAATGCAAGTTAATATCTTCCATTGGAACCACTTGGGCATATCCACCACCAGTAGCTCCTCCTTTTAATCCAAAAACAGGACCCAAGCTAGGTTCACGTAATGCCATCATCGTTTTCTTTCCTAAACGATTTAAAGCATCTCCCAAACCGACTGTCGTTGTACTTTTTCCTTCTCCAGCCTTTGTAGGATTAATAGCTGTCACAAGAATCAATTTTCCATGTTCATTCTTTTCAATAGATTTCAAAAAATCATAAGAAATCTTGGCTTTATATTTACCATAGTGTTCTAGGCTATCTGTATCAATACCAATCTTTTGAGCCACTTTTTCAATAGGTTCCATCACACATTCTTGTGCAATTTCTAAATCTGTCTTTGCCATAATTACATATCCTTCTTTCCTATATCGTTACGATGAAATAAATCTTTACAATGTACTTTTTCGAGCTCTTTATATGTATGATTAAAAGCCTCTTCTAATGCGTCTTCTAAAGTAACCACCATTAAGACACGTCCACCGTCCGTTACTAAGCCAGAATCTGTAGCTTTTGTTCCCATATGGAATACTAAACCATCCACATCTTCAACACCGGTAATTAAAGATCCTTTGGTAGAGCTTGCAGGATAGTTTGTAGAAGCTAATACAACCCCATGACTTACTTTGTTTGTCCATTCAAGTTTAACTTCTTTATCCTCCATTACATCTAAAATTGCTTGTACAAAATCACTCTTCAATCTAGGCAAAATAACTTCGGCTTCTGGATCTCCAAAGCGAGCATTAAATTCAATTGTTTTAATACCATCTTCAGTCAACATTAATCCACCATATAAGAAGCCAGTAAATGGAACGCCTTCTTCTACCATCGCATCCGCCATTGGTTTTAATACTTCGTTTATTGCTTGACTAATAATTTCTGGCGTAATCTTTTTTACCGGACTATAAGAACCCATTCCACCTGTATTTGGTCCTTTATCTCCATCAAAAACACACTTATGATCTTGTGCTACCTCTAATGGAACAACCGTATGATTGTGGACTAAACAAATCAGTGAAAATTCAAAGCCAACTAAACACTCTTCAATAACTACAGAATTGTTTTCAATGCCAAACGCAATTTCTAAAGCCTCTTTTGCCTCTTCTAAGCTATGTGCAACAGTAACCCCTTTACCTGCTTTTAGACCATCTTCCTTTACAACAATTGGAGTACCTTGTTTTTGTACATAGTTCCATGCGGAATCATAATCATGAAAAGTTTGGTAAGCAGCTGTAGGAATACCATATTTTTTCATAATACTCTTAGCGAAATCTTTACTTGATTCGACTTGAGTTGCCGCTTTATTAGGGCCAAAGATTTTTAATCCTTCTTTTTCAAATGCATCTACAACGCCAAGTGCCAATGTAGCTTCTGGTCCAACAATCGTTAAATCAACATGACGACTTTTTGCCAGATTGACTAAACCTTCTACATCACTATCACTCACATTTACACATTCACCAATTTTTGCCATCCCAGGATTACCTGGTGCACAAATCAATTCTTCACATAGTGGGGATTGTTTACATGCGTACGCAAGAGCATGTTCACGACCACCTTTACCAATCACAAGTATTTTCATGGACTTTTCCTCTTCACTTTCTATAACTGCTTCTATCATAGCATAAAAAAAAGGTCAATTAAGACCTTTCGATTAATAATTTTTTGCTTCTTTACGGAATACAGATTGAGGATATCCACACACTGGACATGCCTTTGGAGCATTCTTTCCTGTAAACTTAAATCCACAGATTCCACAAATCCAAGTTTCCTCTTCATCAGAAGCGAATACTTTTTCATTTTCAACATTGCTTAATAATTGTAAGTAACGTTCTTCATGTTGTTTTTCAATTTCGGCAACCTTTTCCATCTGGAAAGCAATACCATTAAATCCTTCTTCACGAGCTGTTTGTGCCATTTCTTTATACATACTTGTCCATTCGTGATTTTCACCTTCGGCAGCAGCTTTTAAATTTTCAGCTGTTGTACCTAATTTTCCACCACTTAAATGTTGGAACCATAAACGAGCATGTTCTTGTTCATTGCGTGCTGTTTCTTCAAAAATCTCAGCAATTTGTTCCATACCTTCTTTACGTGCTTGCATAGCGAAATATGTATATTTATTTCGAGCTTGGCTTTCACCCGCAAAAGCTTCTTGTAGATTTTTTTCTGTTTTTGATCCTTTTAATTCCATCTTAACTTACCTCATCTTTCTTTTGGCAATCTTCACAAATTCCATATAACATCAACGCATGTTGATCAATGCGAATACCTAGCTTTTTTGAAAGCTTTGTTTCAATTGAACGATCATAAGGAACACTGACGTCAAATAATCGATGACATTTCGTGCATAGAAAATGATCATGGGGTCTACACGATTTATCATAAATCTGCCGATCATCATCTGTGATTAGGGCAAAGATTTGATGACTTTCGCAAAGTATATTTAAATTGCGATACACCGTAGCCAAAGAAACATTCATTCCCTGTGCTTGTAAACCTTCATAAATGGTTTTCGCATCCGCATGTCCTGGATAGCTTTGAATAAAGTCCAATATCCATTGACGTTGCTTAGAATTCTTGTACATATTGTCTCCAAACTTAAGAACTATTCTTAGTTTAATATGATATTTAAAGTAAATCAAGTAAATTTAGTTAGTCTTAATAAACTATATTCAATACAACAATCTCTGAATCTGTACCCACACGAATAGGAGGCCCATAATAGCCTACTCCACTCGTTACAATTGTGGGCATTCCATACATTTCTTTATATCCATACGCATTCTCATTAAAGAAACCAACAAATAGATTTCCCGGAAATATTTGACCATTATGCGTATGTCCGCATAATACTAAATCAGCCCCATTTTTGCTGAGCTGCTTAAACTCCAACGGCTCATGTTCCAATACAATTTGCGTATAATCTGAATTTGTTTTTTTCAATACATCTTTAGCCGACATTCTTTCTTGAGATCCTTTTCCATTCTTTTTTGCATCCAAACGACCAACAATTTGAATTCCTAATTCATCAAAAGTTTTCACTTTATCTCCCAACATATGAAAATTTGAAGCTACCATAAATTCTTCCATACTCTTAGGACGTAAGGCAATCGATGGATCATCTAAAGAAAAACCACTAAATAAAGTTTCATCTACATCATGATTTCCATACACAACATACGTTCCATAGGTTGATTTCATTTTTCTTAATTCTTTCGCATATAATTCTGGATTCTTTAATCCATCATAAGACGATGTAAAAATATCACCTGCAATTAAAACCATATCCGCTTTCTGTGCATTAACCATTTTCACCATATTCTTTGTCATATTGATATTAGAATTTACCGATAAATGTAAATCTCCCAATAAAACAATTTTTAATTTCTTATTCTGATTTGTATTTGTTTTCACTGTATACGATGTTAATTTTGTATCCTGTGCATGATATATTCCATACACATTCAATCCAACACTTCCAGATACTGCTACACAAAGAAGGATCTTTCCTACAAATGGTCGTTGTTTTCTTCCAATCCATAAAATGATCTCACCTAAAATTAAAAGCATTTCATAGTATGCAAAAAAGCCAAAGAAAATATTTCCATACTTTTGAAACGTATATAATCCTAATGTTTTCGGCAAGAAAGCCCCTAATATAGGAAGAAGCATTGTAACAAAATAGATACTCAAGATACACCAGTTTACTGTTTTATTAGCCCATGCAAAACAATGAAGTAAGCTTCTTGTGCGTGCAATACAGTATAAATTCACAACGAAATAAATTCCAAGCAATAATAAATAACTCATTTTTAACTCCTACAAAAAAAGATTGTCCATAGACAATCTCTATACTTTTAAGAACTGTGCCACATCTAACACGAAGATAGTTGCACCACCAACCTGTACTTCAACTGGAAAACTTGCATAACGTCCAATATCATAACTTGCCGTACTTGGCACAATTTCTGTTCGCTTACTTGAATATTCTTTGATGACATCAATGGCCGTTTCCACTTTTTCATCTTCACAACCAATAATCAATGTTGTATTACCTGCGCGAAGGAATCCTCCTGTCGTAGCCAATTTTGTAACTGAAAATCCATTTTTATTTAATGCATTGCTTGCAGCTGGACTGTCATCATTTGATAAAATAGCGAGTATTAGTTTCATAATAGTATTCCTCCACCTTTTCTAGTCCCATTATACACTATTTATTAAGATTAATTAAGATAATTTCTATAATCAAATAGTGTATAATAAAAGTACTAAATAAAGGGAATGAAATTTTTATGAAAAAAAGAAAAAAAGACCGACTTACAACCTTACTGATAAGCTTTCTACTTCTATGTATGGTCTATTTATGTATAAATACTTTTATCAATCCTATCTTATTAGAATCCAAAAATCAAGTCATTGAGATGGGGTCAAAATATGATCCAAAAGATAATATAGAACAAGTCTTTTTGCATTCGAGTGATTCTGTAAAAATTAAAAGTAATGTAAATACAAAAAAAGTGGGCAATTACACAACAACCTATTCTTTAAACAATCACAAAGTAATCTGTAATGTAGAGGTTAAAGATATGCGACCTCCACAATTTACAACACAAGAATATACGACCGATTTAAAAGAAGATGTAAAACCTAAATCTTTTATCAAAAAAATACAAGATGAATCCAAATATACATTGTCTTTCGAATCTAAGCCAACCAAAGATACAAATCAACAAGTCGTCATTATCGCAACGGACAAATATGGAAACACATCCAAACAAGAGGCTACATTGATTCGAAAGAAAGACAAGAAAAAGCCAACTATAAAAATTCCAGAAACAATTCATGTCATAAAAAATGAGAACTATGATTTTGAAAAGGATATAAAAATCAAAGATAATTATGATAGAAACCCAACCGTAAACATTGATACATCTAGCATCGATTTTACAACACCAGGAAATTATAAACTGACCGTTACAGCTACGGATCGCTCTGGTAATAAGACAACAAAGGAAGTAAAAGTGGTTGTGAAGCATGCTCAAAAGGTGGTTTATCTCACATTTGATGATGGTCCGAGTGAAAATACGGATAAAATCTTAAAAATTCTAAAACAATATAATGCCAAAGCCACCTTCTTTGTGACCGGAAACAATCAAGCTTATAATAGTTCAATCAAAAAAGCCTTTAACCAAGGTCATACAATCGGTTTACATACATATAGTCATGATTATGCCAAAATATATACATCAACCGATGCCTATTTTGCCGATTTGCAACAAGTGAGTGACATGGTCAAAAGTATTACTGGCCAAGAAAGCAAAGTTATTCGTTTTCCTGGTGGCGCAAGCAATACAATTTCTGCTCAATATTCACAAGGAATCATGACAAAACTTGTCGATATGGTGCATAAAAAAGGATATGAATATTATGATTGGAACTGCTCTAGTGCAGATGCATCTGGCAATACGGTCGCAACAGATACAATTATTCAAAGTTCAATCCGTTGTAACTATGACAATATCATGATTTTATTCCATGATTCTTCACCAAAAACAACAACCGTTGAAGCTTTGCCTTCTATTATTAAACACTACAAAAAGGAAGGCTATGTATTTAGAGCTATCACAAGTGATACTCCTGAAGTTCATCATGGTGTCAACAATTAAAAGGTACTCTAAAATAACATAGGGTCATATCGAATTTGGCTTTAAGAATTGTAGGGTTTGAAACCCTATGATGATTTATA
>CAVGPK010000027.1:0-23818 GCA_963631155.1 bacterium
ATCCGAAAAAATCAAGAAGCGGCCATTCAATCAAGTGAGAAATGGATACACAGTATTCAAAATTTTGGATTTAATTTTGATGTAGTAAAAAACTATCAAAGAGAAAAATGGATACAGAAAGAATTGGATGAGAAAAATCATGATTTGTGTAAAAAACAATTGAATTCTAACGGATTATTGAATATTTTATCCATGTTGAATGATGGTATTGGGCAATGGATGTTTTTTGGAACCATATTATTTGGCGTTTTGTTAATACATGTAGGCAATATGAAAGTGGGAACTTTAATTTCAATTGTACAAGCAAGTAACATGGTTGTAGGTCCAATCACTGGGTTTATGTCTTTGAAAAATCGTTTAGATGCATCTAAATCTATAAATGATGAATTAAATTCTTTGATTTGTAAACGGGAATTCACAAAGGGAAATGAGTTGGATGATTTACATTCTATTCGTATGGATCACGTGAATTTTGGGTATGATCAAACGATTCTAGAAGATTTGAATTATACATTTAATGAATATGAAAAATACTTAATAATTGGACAAAGCGGTTCAGAAAAATCAACATTATTATCTATTTTAGATGGTTCATTACATTGTGATGGTATATATTGGAATGATATAAATAGTCAAACTTGTACATCAAAATCCTTTTTGAAGAATATATCCTTTATTAAACAAAATGAGCATGTTTTTGCGAATACGTTGAAAGAAAATATTTCCCTTGGATCTACATTTTCAGATGAAATAATCGCTTTAGATAAAGCTTGTGAAAATGACTTAAAAAATAGAATGTCTGAAAATTTAGAAGAGAATGGAAGCTCGATAAGTGGCGGACAGAAACAAAAAATTGCACTTGCAAGGGCTTTCTATTATGACAGGAAATGGTTATTTCTAGATGAATCCTTTGCCTCCTTAGATCAAGAGAGTGAATATCAAATTAAAAATAGTTTATTAGAAAATCCGACATTAACATTAATTTTGATAAGTCATAAAGTAAATAAAGATTTATTCAATAAGTTTGATCATGTTTTATTAGTAAAAGATAAAAAGTTAGTTGAAATCACAGATAAAGGGTATCAATATGCATTGAATTGGATTTAAATACTCTTTATAATAGGCGTATGGAAAAAAGAGAAAAATTTGAATATGACATCGATTTCGGTGCCATTATGGACTATGTAGAAAACCGTTTTATGCTTGTGATAAAAGATGAAGAATGGACACAGGAGGAAATAGAGTTAATTAAAAATGATGTTCATCTAAGCTTTTGTTACACACAAGATATTGCCATTTTTGTATTAGAGGGTGGCGACATTGATTCAAGTGATTTCTATTTCAATGTACAAGAGTGTGATTGGAAAGAAAATTTATTGAATAGCTCATGCATCGATATTGATGTGATTTTAGTTGATAAAAAGAATGAAATTTGTTTTAAAAAGAGTAAAACTTTAAGTTTAGAACAAAGTGCGATTCTTTTAGATTGCCTAAAACAACAAAATAAAGTATCCTTTATGCAAGGCGAATATGATGTGAATGTACAAGGACTCCAAAGTGCATATCAGCCATATGAGCTAGAGAAATTCGAAAAATTAAAAATAGAATTCTAGAAAGGGACGAATGAATATGAAAGCTGTTATTAGTGTAATCGGAAAAGATAAGGTTGGAATTTTGGCAATGATTGCCAATGAATGTGCCAAATATGAATTAAACGTATTGGACGTAACACAAACGATTGTAGACTCTATGTTTACAATGACAATGATTGTAGATATTGAAAAAATGAGTATGCCATTAAATCAATTTAGTGAACATATGGAAGAGTTAGGAGAAGAAAAAGGCTTAGTCATTCGTTGTATGCATCAAGATATCTTTAACTCTATGCACAAGATTTAAGGAGAGTACGTATGCAGACAAATGAAATTTTAGAAACCATAAAAATGATTGATGAGGAATATCTTGATATTCGTACTATCACAATGGGTATTAGCTTACTTGATTGTATGGATCCAGATATTCATGTTTCTTGTCAAAAGGTAGAAGAAAAGATTTGCCGATTGGCCAAAGATTTAGTAAAGGTTGGAAATGACTTTAGTAAAACGTATGGTATTCCTGTTGTAAATAAAAGAATTAGTGTGACACCGATTGCGATGTTAGTCGCATGCTCAGGAGGAAATCCAGTTGAATATGCATTAACATTAGAACGTTGTGCTCAAAAACTAGGCGTAGACTTTATTGGAGGTTATTCAGCTCTAGTACAAAAGGGCTATGCGGCAGGTGATAATGCCTTAATTGAATCGATTCCAGAAGCTTTAGCGAAAACGTCTCACGTATGTGCCAGTGTCAATGTAGGAAGTACCAAGGCTGGTATTAATATGGATGCCGTAAAACAGATGGGAAGAATTGTCAAAGAATGCGCTGAATGGACAAAGGATAACAATTGTTTAGGGGCTGCCAAGCTTGTTGTATTCTGTAATGCACCTGAAGACAATCCATTTATGGCAGGTGCTTTCCATGGTGTGGGAGAAGCCGATTGTGTGATTAACGTAGGTGTATCTGGGCCAGGAGTTGTTCGTGCTGTGTTATCGAAGGCGGATAAGAGCTTGCGTATGGATCAAATTGCCGATTTAATTAAGCGTACAGCCTTTAAAATTACTCGTATGGGACAACTTGTGGGAACGGTTGCCAGTGAAAAGCTCGGAGTTCCTTTTGGGATTGTTGATTTATCCTTAGCACCAACACCTGCTGTTGGAGATAGTGTGGCGTATATTCTAGAAGAGATGGGATTAGAAACATGCGGTGCCTATGGAACGACGGCATGTCTTGCGATGTTGAATGATGCCGTTAAAAAAGGTGGTGTCATGGCTACAAGTAATGTCGGTGGATTATCGGGAGCTTTCATTCCTGTAAGTGAAGATGCTGGTATGATTCATGCCGCAAGAACAGGGGCTTTAAAATTAGAAAAGCTAGAAGCAATGACAGCTGTATGTAGTGTAGGACTGGATATGATTGTGATTCCAGGAGATACAAATGAAAGTGTAATTTCGGGTATTATTGCCGATGAAGCTGCGATTGGTATGGTGAATACAAAAACAACTGCAGTACGTGTTATTCCAGCTATTGGTAAAGAAGTTGGCGATGAATTGGATTTTGGCGGACTACTTGGTGCAGGTCCGGTGATGCCAATTAGTCAAATTGATAATAAAGTGATGATTGATCGTGGTGGACGTATTCCAGCTCCTCTTCAGGCTTTAAAAAACTAAGTGTGTGTATGCACACTTTTTTTGGTTAGAAAAGCTTGTTTTCAATTCCAATATTCTCATGTATAATTTTACATAGCAGTGTCAAAAAGTTAGAATTAGGAGTAAATGAGACATGAAAAAAGTATTGTTGTTTATGATCGTTTTATCGATGATGTCATGTACTTTAGTTGGGTGTCAAATTATCAATCATAATGAAATAGAATATGAAAAAACAATCGTAGTTGGAGTGGATGATTATTCACCCTATTCATATGTGGATGAAAGCGGAAAATATAAGGGAATTGATGTGGAGTTGGCTAAGGCTTGTTTTCATAAGCTAGGATATGAAGTGACATTTAAAACCATTGTTTGGGAAAACAAAAATGAAGAATTAGACAAAGGAAGCATCGATTGCATCTGGAGTTGTTATAGCATGAACGAAAGAGAAGACCTGTATCAATGGGCAGGACCTTATTTACATAGTGACCAGGTGGTTGCCGTAAAAAAGAATAGTGGCATTAAAACATTGGATGATCTAAAGGCAAAAAGAGTAGGCGTGCAAACTTCAACGAAGGGGGAAGTTTTGTTTTTGAATCGAGAAGTAAAGGAACTTTTATGCTTCTCGCAAACCGATGAAGTTTTTTCTGCTTTATCTAAAAATTATGTAGATGCGATTTGTGGACATCAAGCCATGATTCAAAGTTATGTCAATACAGATACAAAAACATACGAGATTCTTGATGAAAAGCCCTATGAATCTCTTTTAGGTGTGGCCTTTAAAAAGGGGACTCATAAAATATTGTCAAAACAATTAAATACTATATTTCAGAAGTTTGGACATTCTGGAAAAATGAAAAAAATTGTAGAAGAGTATGGATTAAATTATGACCAAGTATCTGTTGAAGGAGAAGTATATGAGTAAAAAGACAACTTCAAAAACCATTTGGCTTCTTTTATTTGTGTCTTGTTTGGTTGTTTTAAGCGTGTATGTTGTATTTACCAGGTTGGACTATCGACAATTGAATAGTGCACTAAAAAATACTCTTTCATTTGCATCCAATCGCATTGAACAATGTGATAATTTAAATACAAATGATCGTGTTAAATCCTTGGTTCGTCTTGTTGATAAAAGTAATGAACTTAGTCGTGTGATTGAAGCTGAAAATGGATTAAATACACAAACATTAGAAGAATATTGTTCTTCACAGAAGATAGATGGTGTTTTTGTGTTGGATGAAAATTTAAATACGATTTTAGAATATCAGAATGAATCCGTAGTCTGGGATGATTTAATTGGAAAAAATAGTATTTCTAATATTCCTTCAAGTCAGAAAGAATACTCCATTCGAGTTCGTTCAAATGGAAATATTTATGATTTTGCGGCTGTACCTAGAAAAGATGCTTCTGGAATTGTGATTGTATATAAAGAAAAAGAACTTTTAGAAGCTATCTCAAAAAAGGAATATTTTGAAAATTATTCATTTGTTCTAAATGGGATTGTTACAATGGTAGAGGATGGGCAGATTGTCAGTTCAAGTGATAAAAATTTAGTTCCGTTAACGAGTAAACAAATTAAAACTCAATATGGGGTTGTGTTTGAAAAGGAAAATCACTTTTTAAAAGTATCCACAGTCAATGGAAAATATTATGGCAAAAAGTATGATGTGAATGGATATACGTTGTATATTTTGTATCCACAATCTCAAGTTTTTAAAACAAGGACAATGGCCATATGGTTAAGTGTGATTTTAGTCTTTGTTCTTTGGGTGGCCCTATCTTTTATTCGTATGTTGATGGAAAGGGAAAAGGAACGTGAAAATAAGATGGCACTTGAAAAAGCAGTAGAAGAAGCACAAATGGCTAATGCCGCAAAAACAAACTTCTTGCGCAGAATGTCTCACGATTTAAGAACACCGATTAATGGAATCAATGGAATGGTTGAGATTAGTCGGCATTATGCAGGAAATGAGGAAAAACAGGAAGAATGTCGTCAAAAGATTACTTCTGCATCCAAGTTCTTATTAGACCTTGTCAATAATGTGTTGGATATGTCTAAGCTTGAATCGGGTAAAATTGTGTTGGAAGAAAAGTCTGTGAATTTAAATCAATTGATTCATGATACCAATAGTGTGATTCAAGTACAAGCTATTGAAAAAAGAATTCAATTTGATGAACATTTTGAATTAAAGCATATAAATGTTTTGACAAGTCCAATTCATATTCGTCAAATTATTCAGAATATTGAAAGTAATGCAGTTAAATATACGCAAAATGGTGGAAAAGTAGAAACGTATTATCGAGAGATTTTTGTGGATCAAAATACATTCCTATTTGAATTTATATGTAAAGATAATGGAATGGGAATGAGCGAGGAATTTCAAAAGAAAGCTTTTGAACCTTTTACTCAAGAATTTAACAATGGAAGAACTACTTATGAAGGTTCTGGTTTAGGCTTAAGTATTACGCATGAATTGGTTAAATATATGCAGGGGGATGTGAAATTAGAAAGTAAATTGCATGAAGGAAGTCAATTTACAATTCATATTCCATTAAAAATTGATGCGAATAGAATGGAACAAGAGGATGAAAAGGTAAAAAAATCAGATTTAAGTGGGTTACATATTCTTCTTGTAGAAGATAATGAAATGAATATGGAAATTGCCCAATTCTTATTAGGAAAGAATGGGGCGAATATTACTTGTGCCTGGAATGGACAGGAAGCGGTGGATGCGTTTGAAAAATCAGAAGTAGGAGCGTTTGATGTTATTTTAATGGATATTATGATGCCTATAAAAGATGGTTTAGAAGCAACAAAAGAAATTCGAAAGATGAAAAGAGCGGATGCGAAGAGTGTTGTGATTGTTGCGATGAGTGCCAATGCGTTCCAGGATGATATTCAAAATTCTATTCAAGCAGGTATGAATGGTCATTTAAGCAAACCGTTAAAGGAAAAAGATTTGATTTCGATAGTAGATGGAAGATAGGAATCATGCTAAAATAGCAACAAAGGGGGAAGATAATCATGAGGATAAAATATATATTCTTGGTTGGTTTGTTGCTGAGTGGATGTACGAAGATTTCGGATTTAACAGACACCAAAAGTTCAACAGAACAATCATCGCCCGTCATTGAGAAGAAGACGGATACAAAATCATATGTTTTAGTTTGTGATAATGATTCAGGTGAAGAGGTAACGTTTGAGGCTAAAGGGGATCAAATTAATAAGATGACTCAAACATTTGATATGTCTTTTGAAGATTTGGGCATTAGTGATGATTTAGATTCGAATGCGATTAAAGATAAAATCAATGCTTCACTGGATGAAAAATACAATGCGTTGGATGGTGTCCAAATTGCGAGTGAGATTCAAGATCAGAAGGTTCATGTAACAATTGAGATTGATTTTGATAAAGCGGATTTGGATGCGTTAGTAGAAAAAGGATTATTAGATCAAGGTGAAATTGAGTCATCTTATGTAAGCTTAGCTAAGACGAAAAAAGATTATAAAGCCAGTGGCTATGCGTGCAAAACACAATAAAAATACGGCTTCATGCCGTTTTTTTTGCTTAGAAAGAGGATTTTATGCGTTATTATATTGCGGATTTACATTTTTTTCATCGGGCATTAAATACTAAAATGGATCATAGAGGGTTTGATGATGTGGAAGAAATGAATGAATATATGATTGATCAATGGAATTCAAAGGTTCGAAAAAATGATGAAGTTGTTGTATTAGGGGATTTTTCATGGGGAAATGCACAACAGACGATGCAAGTATTAGAAGAGCTGAAGGGGAAAATCTATTTGATTAAAGGAAATCATGATCGTTTTTTAGAGGATAAGGATTTTGATTCTTCTCGCTTTATATGGATCAAGGATTATGCAGAGCTCAATGAAAATAAGCGAAAGGTCGTTTTATCACATTATCCGATTGCGTGCTATAACGGGCAATATCGTAAGGATGAATGTGGAAACCCTAAAACTTATATGTTGCATGGACACATTCATGCCACGCAAGATCAACGATTTTTAGATGCATTTCAAGATTATGTTCGTTCACAAAAGCATTCACGAATTAGTGATGGAGAATTAGAGTCTGTTCCTTGTCAATTTATTAATTGTTTTTGCATGTATTCAAATTATGTTCCGTTAACGTTGGATGAATGGATTGAAGTGGATACAAAAAGAAGGATGGAGAAAACAGATGATTGAATTGGATAAAAAAACAGGGCATCTTCCTTACTACAAACAAATTAAAGAAATTTATAAACAAGAGATTATAGAAGGAAAATTACCCCTGGGTTCACGTGTGGATAGTGAATATGAAATTGCAGAAAAATATGATGTTTCAAGAATTACCGCAAGACAAGCCTTACTCGAACTAGAAAGAGAGGGTCTTGTACAAAGAGGGCGTGGCAAAGGAACATTTGTGATTTATCGTCCAAAAATCAAGGAGGAATTAGCACATATTCGAAGCTTTACGGATGAAATGATTGAGCTTGGACGTGTTCCAGGAATTTGTGATTTAACAATAACTAAAGAAATTCCGAATCAACAAATGCGAAATCTTTTTGGTTTAAATGAAGAAGAGATGTATTGTATCAAAAGAGTACGTACAGCTGATGGTGTGCGAGTGGTTTATTTTGTTTCTTATTTTCCATTATCATTGAATTTGTCTATGGATCCAGAATCTTATCATCAATCGGTTTATGAGGTCTTAGAAGAAACACCAAGCCGAATTGATGAAGAGTTTTCAGCCATCTTACCAACGGAAGAAATTATAAATGCTTTACATATATCTAAAAATCAACCTATTCTTGCACGTAAGCGTGTATCGTATGATTCAAGCGAGAATAAAATGGAATATACGATGTGTTATTATCATGGTGGCTTGTTTAGCTATACCATTTCAACGAGTGACAAACTATGATTTTACTTGTGGATATTGGTGGCACAAATGTAAAGTATGCCTTAAGTGATTTAGATGGGCAATTTGTTGAACAGGGAATGTTTAAAACACCAAAAACAAGAAATAAATTACTCTATTACCTTTGTTCTTTAGAATTTGAGTATGAAGGAATAGCTTTATCTTTACCCGGTATTGTTCATGAGGATGGTCGTTCTGTATTTGTGACGGGTGAATTGAGCTATTTATCCGGCTTTGACATTTGTTCGTATTTACAGAAAAGAAAAGGGTGTCCTGTTATTTTAGAAAATGATGGACGATGTGCGACTTTGGCAGAGTTAGGATTTGGAAATTTAAAAGAGAGTACAAATGGTTTAGTTATTGTGGTGGGTACTTCTATTGGGATGGGACTTGTGTTTCATCATCAATTGTATACCGGGAGCAATGGCTTTGCGGGAGAATATAGTGATTCTTTGTCTTTGAATAATAAAAAACTCGTTCATGTTTTAGGAAGAAAAGCTTTAAAGGAAAGAGTTGGCATGAGTGGAAAGGATCTGTTTGATGCTTTAGATGATGAATGTGTATATTCTTTATTTAATGAGTATTGTCTAGATTTTGCGAAAATGATTTGTGATATACAACTATTATTAGATTTAGATACGATCTTAATTGGTGGTGGTATTTCAGCTCAAACTCGCTTTATTGAGATGATTGTTACAAATGTACATAAATTAAGTGCTTTGTTTCCTACAATGCATGTACCTAAGATTCAATCTTGCAAATTTGGAAATGATGCGAATTTATTGGGTGCATTATATGAATACAAAAAAAGAGTCCATTAGGACTCTGATTTTTTTATCATGGTGACGCGTACGGGATTCGAACCCGTGAATGCATGCGTGAAAGGCATGTGAGTTAACCGTTTCTCCAACGCGCCATTTGATAAGTGCTAATAAATGATACTATATTTATGCATATAATGCAAGCTTTTTAATAAAAATGCCCACAAAAAATTGTGGGCACCATTTAAAAGCTTAAGACTTGATTCAGAGGAATAGGTTGCTTTTGCTTAAGCTACTAAATGAATAAAGAAAGTGATAATGATTGGATTAAAAATATTAATTAATACAACCGTTACAACAGGTAATACAAACCAAGCTGTGGGAGCAGGTCCATGTTCTTCAATGACAGCACTCATATTCGCAATCGCATTTGGTGCTTGACCAAGACCAACACCGCAATGACCAGCGGCCATAACAGCAGAATCATAATTTCTTCCTGTCGTGTTAAATGTGACAAAGTAAGCCCATACCATCATGACAATGGTTTGCACAAGTAGAATGGCAATCATAGGACCTGCAAGGGAAACAAGCTTTGAAATGTTTAATGACATCAAGGCCATTGCTAAGAAAATATTTAATGCGGAATTTGAAATAATATTTATTTCTTGCATGCGAATACTATAATTTTTAAAATCAGCAATATTTCTTACCAAGGCTCCACCAAATAAGCAACCAACATAGTATGGAAAGCCTAAACCAGTAAGATTTAATAATTCACCAATATAAGTTCCAATAAAAGCACCGACAAGAAGCAATACTAAACTATTGAATAAATTTTTTTCGTTTAATGGTAAAGTTTCTTTTTTCTCATCTTTGAAATTTTCGTTTTCTTCTGCGCTACTCTTTAAGTTATGTTTCGTGATAAGTCGTTTTGCAACAGGACCTCCAGCGATAGATCCAAGTAGAAGTCCAAATGTAGCGGCGGCAACACCAATCGTTGTACCACCTTCAGCACCTAATGCTTCTAGAGTTGGTCCGAAGGAAGCTCCAGATCCCACACCTCCACTCATGGAAATAGATCCCATGGCGATTCCTAATAATTTGTTGATACCAAAGATCTGACATAATCCAATACCAACTAGATTTTGAACAACTAAGAATAAAACGGCACCTACACCAAGTAATAAGCCGATTTTACCACTTTTCTTAAATACGGCAAGACTACATGTAAATCCTGTACCAGCAAAGAAAACGTTCATGAAGAAATCTTGTAGCGTTGTATCAAATACAATGGTATATGCTTTTGTCTGCATACCGATAAAAATCAAAATACTGCATAATAAACCACCAATTACGGGTGCTGGAATGAAGTAGGTTTGAAAAACTTTGACCTTAGATTTTATATATCTTCCTAGTAACAATACAAGGATGGCGACACCTACACTTTGCAATAAATCAAATGAAATTGTCATAATATCCTCCTATTTGAATTCGCATCCATCATTTTCTAATTTTGTATACATCCAGGTTAAATCCATTTTGCATTCTTTATGGATAAGATCCATCATCTTTTCTTCTTTTTGGATGACTTGTTGCGCTTTTTCTGAAATTTCTTTTGCTTCATTTGGATGGATGACGACAAGACCATCATGATCTCCAATTAAAATATCTCCAGGATTGACAATGTGACCGCCAATGTTTACAGGTACATTGATTTCGCCTGGTCCATTTTTGTAAGGCCCATTTGGTGAAATTGCTTTTGCGAATACGTTGATATCCAATTGTGCTAAATCTTGCGGATCTCGTATTGCTCCATCTACTACGATACCGGCAATCCCTCTTTTAGCGGCATATGTTGACATGATTCCACCCAGTAATGCTCGATCGGCAAATCCGTTTCCATCAATAACAATGACATCACCAGGTTTTGCATTATCAATGGCATAATAAATCAATAAATTATCTCCAGCTTGCACTCTGACTGTGTAAGCTGTTCCTTGTAGGCGTTTATGGTTGAATGGGCGAATGCTACTTGAGATTGCAGCTGTTCGATTCATCGCATCTCCTATATTTGGCACAGGGATATTGTTGAAACAATCAATTAATTCTCTATCTGGTCTTTTAAAATTTTTTATAATGTTATAACCAATATTCATTTTTCTTACCTCTCTTTTTAGCGCTAAATCTTTGTACACAAAAAATATAACATGGTAAAAAATATTTGTATAACGAATTATTTTTATTTATAATATTCCAAAAGGAGATAAGCATGAACATTGATCAAATTAAAACATTTTTAGCAATTGTTGATTACGGAAATTTTTCTGTGGCAGCTGAAAGATTGTTTATTACACAATCCAATGTGAGTAAAAGACTTGAAAGTCTTGAAGAAGAATTAGGCGTTAAATTAGTTTTAAGAAAGAAAGGCTATCGAACGATTGAACTGACGGAATATGGCTTAAAATATGTGCCGGTGGCAAGAGATATGTTGTCTTTATTACAAATTGGAAATAATTTAAAGAATATGGAAGATATTAAAAAAATACGTATTGCCAGTGTGGATGCTGTTAACAATTACACTTTAGTTCCTTTATTTCAACAACATCTAAAACAATATCCGAATGTGAAATTATCAATTCTGACGCATCATTCCAATGAAATTCATTCGCTTGTAGAAAGTAATTTAGCAGATATTGGTTTTGTCTTTTCAAGAATCAATTATTCTTATATTGTATCTAAACCTATCTATAGAGAATTGATGTATTTGGTTTGTAATAAGGATAGTAAATATTATGAAAATTATGACCCTGCTTTACTAGATCCACATAAAGAGGTTTATTTATATTGGGGGCATGATTTTCAACAATGGCATAATCGTTATATTAATCCGGATGAACATAATTTTATTCACGTGAATGTGGGCGCCATGATTCAATTGTATCTACAAGAAAAAGATAGTTGGGGAATTGCACCGATGTCGGTTATTGAGGCAATTCGATTAAGAAATCCAAATTCAAATATTGTTTACTATCGTTTAAAAGATAATCCTCCACCAAGGATTTGTTACGAAATTACACATCGAAATCCAAATTCCTATCAAAAGAAGATTATTCAAGGTTTTGAAAAAGAATTAGATGATTTCATCCATAAAAACAAATATATTTGTAAATATGAATCCTGGATGGAGCAAGAGATATAAAAAATAGAAGCGAGATTCGCTTCTATTTTAAAATATTATCTTTTTGTTTTACTTTACCACTATTTTTAAAGTGGATTGTATTTTCTTGAGGATTTGTGACGATAAGCATAACGGACATATCATATTTTTCTTTTAATTTCTTTTGATTCACTGTAACAATAACATCACCAGCTTTTACATGATCGCCTTGTTGAAAGTTACCTAACTTAAAACCTTCACCATTGGCTTTAACAGTATCGATACCAATGTGTACTAATATTTCTACACCATTTGGATTTGTAATACCGAATGCATGACCTGTAGGATATAAAGCTGTCAATGTACCTGAAACAGGACTGCTGACAGTAAATGTATCTTCATTTGATCTAAATGCGACACTATTACCTAATACTTGATTTGAGAACATCTCATCATTTACTTTGGAAATATCAATAAGTTCACCATCCATAATGGCTTCTATTGTGAATGTGTCTTTTGTGTTTACGTGATCATCTTCAAAGCCTAGTAAATATGTAGCGATGGCTGATGTAACGATTGTCACGACAATACCTATAAGCATAGCCATAGCTGTGTTCATGAATATAGGTAAAGCAAGAATTGTAGAATACCCCATCATAAAGGCTTTGGCGCCTAATAATCCGGCGACGATACCACCGCAAGCACCACCAATCATGACACCAATCATTGGCTTTTTATATTTGATTCCAATACCATAGATGGCAGGTTCAGATACACCAGCTAAGATACAACCTACCGCAAGTGATAAACATTCAGCTTTAAATTCTTTATCTTTTGTCTTTAATGAAACACCAAGACAAGCTCCACCTTCAGCCATGTTATGAAGAATAAATGCAGGTCTAAATACACCATCATATCCAGGGTTGGCAATAAATTGTGTCATAAATGGAGAAATCGCATGATGCATACCTGTCATGATCATCCAAGGAAGAACGGCTGTTAATGCACCTAGGGCAACAAATCCAAAATGTTCGGATGAATATACGAATACTTTAACGATAATGGCTCCAACATAATCACCTAAAGGACCTAAAATGGTTACTCCTAACACATAAGAAATAAATAGTGTTCCAGCTCCAACAAAGATGGATTTAAAAATACCAGGAATGATTTTATTCATTAACTTTTCAATGTAAGCAGCACAGATTCCAATCAATAGGGCAGGCATCATTGTGTTTTTATAGCTAACTAACATAACGGGTAATCCTAATAATGTGATGCTTTCTCCTGTAGCTACCATTTCAACAAATCCAGGCGCTACTAATGCGGATGTAACGGCCATCGCATAAATAGGAGTTGATCCTAGCTTTTTTGCGACACCCATAGAAACAAATACAGGCATAAAGTAGAATGGCATGTCGGCAACTAAACTCAATAAGATGTAAGTTTGTGCATTTTTGAATTCTGGATTAGCCATCGAAATTAATAATAGGAATACTTTTAACATACCGCCGGCAATCAAGCCTGGAACCAGTGGTGTTACGGCAGCTGAAACAAAGTTGATGACAGCCATAGCGCCTTCTTTAAATGTCATTTTTTCTTTCTTTTTAGGCTTAATTTCTTCTGTTGTACTTACTTTATCAGAAAGTAATTTACTTGCTTCTGTAAAAATAGGCATTAAGTTTTGGCCTAAGATGATTTGTAGTTCATCGGTCTTAAAGACATTACCCATAACAGGCTTTGTTTCGTTGATTTTATCTAAGTTGACTTTTTCTTTGTCTTTGATGATAAAACGTAAACGAGTCATACAGTGTGTTACACTTGAGATATTTTCAGCTCCACCACTATATTTTATTAAGTCTTGTGCAATTTTATAATAATCCATGTTTATCCCCCCTTATTAAATATTGCTTCCATTCTTTTTAATCACTTCTTTATACCAATAAAAACTATCTTTGAGGCTTCTTTTTAAAGACCCGCTTCCATCATTGTTTTTGTCGACATAAATAAAACCATATCTTTTTTTCATTTCACCCGTTCCAGCTGAAACAATATCGATTGGCCCCCAATAGAGGTAGCCCATCACGTCACAACCATCTTTGATGGCTTCTTTTACTTGGACTAGATGTTCTTTAATGTATTTGACACGAAATTCATCGTGAATTTTTCCGTCTGCATCCAATTTTTCGTCTAAGCCAATTCCATTTTCAACAATAAATAATGGTAAATGATATTTATCTGTTAAAACATTTAATACATATCGTAATCCTTCTGGATCGATTGGCCATTGCCAAGGTTTAGGCGTTTTACCACTCAGGTAAGGATTTTCTTTTCCTTTTATACCGCCTGTATCGAATGAATTTTTTATTTCATGGCTAAATGTGCCTGATCGATAGTAGCTGAATGCGAAGAAATCGACTGTATAATCTTTAATTAATTGTAAATCATTATCGCTTAAATTACATGAATAATCGATTTCATTCCAAATTCTTTTTACATATCCTGGAATGATTCCAAGACAGAATGGATCGGCAAAATAATAGTTTGAAATTCGTTTTAAATTATAAGCACCCATAACATCTTTTGGATTACATGTATATGGATATGTTGCAATGCTTGAGCACGTCAACATACATCCTACTTTAGCGTTTGCATCGATTTCATGAACCAATTTAACCGTCCATGCACTACCAATTAATAAATTACAATACGCATCCCAGATTTCATGTTCACTTACTGCGAATGGATCGTTTTTATCGAATGGTTTTGTAGAAAGAATGCCTCCGGATATAACAGGTCTTCTATACATGTTGTTGACTTCGTTAAAAGTAAGATAGTATTTTACTTTACCTTTATAACGATTTACTACAACATCCACATATCGTTTCCAATATTCAATGGTATCTTTGTTGATCCACCCACCATGATGGATTAACAGGTTTAATGGTGTTTCATAATGACTTAAGGTAATAACTGGCTCCATGCCATATTGAATGATTTGATCAATCAAATCATCATAAAATTGAAGCCCTTCTTCATTAGGCTTTTCATCATCGCCATTTGGAAAAATTCTTGCCCACGAAATAGATGTTCTAAATGCTTTAAATCCCATTTCTTTCATTAGTTTTAAGTCTTCTTTATAGCGATGGTAGAAATCAATTCCGTCATGACTTAAATAGGTTTTGTTTGGATCTAACTGCATTTTCCATTCGTTGTTTTCCTCATCCCAAATAAGTCCTGGATCATGTGAATTGATGCCAACAACAACATCGGTGATATTTGGTAGCTTACCACCTTCAAGCCATGCTCCTTCACACTGATTTGCGGCGACAGCACCTCCCCATAAGAAGTCTTTTGGAAATTCATTTGTCATTTCTATATCCCTCTTTTCTTTTATAGCTACACTATATATAATTAAATTAGAATGAAAAAGGGAATATTTAGTATATATATTATTCTCCGGAGGACTATTATGGAACTTGATGAAATCAATGCTTTTCTTGCGGTAGTGGAACAAGGAAACATTACTAAAGCAGCTGATCGATTGTATACAACACAATCTTCAATTTCAAAAAAAATACATGCTTTAGAGAGTGAATTTCGCATTCAATTATTTTTTAGAGGTAAAGGTCATCGAAATGTAGAATTGACACCCGTAGGTGAACAATTTTTAATATTGTGTAGGAAGTGGCAAAATTTAAAAAAGGAAGCCGAATCACTTAGCCAACAAAGTAGTCAGCTTCATCTTTCCGTTGGTGCAATTGAATTGATTAATTCATTTACTTTTACTGATTTTTATAATGACTTACTAGAAAAGCATGCAGAATTGTATATGAATATACATACACATCATTCCTCTGAAATATATCATTTAGCAGCGGATCATTATGTGGATTTAGGGTATGTATATAATAGGCAAGTGCATAATGAGTTGATTGTACGCCCTTTATTTGAAGAAAATATGCTTATAGTAAGCAATGAAAATAGTTACTATAACGAAAAGATAGATCCTTCTGACTTGGATCCGAAAGAAGAAATATATTTGAAATGGTCATCGGATTACGAATTTTGGCACGATCAAATTTGGCCAAATCATCAATTTCGTTTACATATTGGATCGAGTCAAATGATTGCGAATTTTTTAAATCAAGAGAATCGGTGGGCTGTTGTACCGGCTAGTGTTATAAAAGGAATGCAAACAAGAAGTGATTTTAAAATACATACTCTTTCCGTTGATATGCCTGTTAGAACTTGTTATGAGGTGGAATCGAGGTTTCCTAGATTAAGTCGAAAAGAGAGTATGGATGTGTTTAAAAAAGATTTAAGAAATTTCTTAAAAAATAATGAAGAAATTAAGCTGTTACCTTAAAAAGTGTTAGAATGATGGAAAGAAATTAGGTGATTATAATGAAAAATGTATTTTTGGATTCTGTTGAGAAAGAGTCTTTAGAGACTTTTTTGGATTATGATAATAATGGAAGAGAAAATTTAGGGAAAGAATTGCCTGTGTTTGTTTATCGAATGTTGGAGTATTCACTAAAATTAGAGTTGGAAAAACGCTTTGATAAAGAAACACAAGTAGAAATTTTTCGTGGAGCCGGACGATTGGCCGGAGAATATTTTGCGAAGCATTTTTTAGACTTAGATCAGCCTTTAGATTTGTTTGTATCTCAACTTCAACAGAGAATGCAAGAACTTAAAATCGGTGTTTTAAGAATCGAAAATATACAACAGACAACTGGGAAAATAATTTTAACTGTATCTGAGGATGCGGACTGTTCAGGACTTCCTGTTTTAGGACAAACTGTGTGTAATTATGATGAAGGCTTTATTGCCGGTATTCTTTCAATGTTTTTTAAAAAGGAGTATCAAGCGATTGAAGTGGATTGTTGGGCTACGGGCAGTCGTGTATGTCGTTTTCATGCTACTGCAAGTGAGTAGGTGAAAATATGGATGTGGAAAAGAATTGCGAAATACTTTTTCGTTATTTGAAAAGTATTTTATATGATAAAAAAGTTGAATCTTTGGATTTGGAATTAGTGGATGAGCCGTTTAAAAAGTTAGCTGAAGGATTACAGTATTTGGAACACGCTGTTTTCGAATTGGAAGATTGCTCAGCTAAATTATCGAAAGGAAATCTAAAAGATTTTAATCCTTCTCGGGATAATTTTCTTTGTTCGAATCTAAAGAACATTCATGCAAACTTGGAACATTTAACGTGGCAGGCAAAACAAGTCGCAAAAGGGGACTATTCTCAACATGTTTCTTACTTGGGTGAGTTTTCAGAGTCTTTTAATAGGATGATTGAACAGCTTAAGGAAAGAGAAAACATTTTAAAAAAAGAATCTCTTAAGGCTAAGGAGCGTTCTGAGTTTATCGAAAAGTATAATCGATTATTACTTGAGCTGATACGTCATAGTAATAATGATATTGTCGTAACGGATGTTTCAAGGAAAAATATTTTGTATACAAGTCATAATGCGTTAGATGAAAATCAAGAAAAAGAAATTTTAAGTCAATTTGATATAGGACAAATTGAAAATGAAACTCAATGGGAAGCGAAAGACTCGCAAAATCATTTTTATTATGTTGTGAGTGTGTTGACAGAGTGGAATCAGAAGAAAGCGTTTGCACATTTTATTCGAGATATTACGGATGAGAAGGCGGAAGAAGAAAAGTTAAGAGAAGAGGCTTATTTTGATTCTTTGACACATATTGGGAATCGAAATTATTTTATGCATTATATGGATAAAATTCTTAAAGAAGATGAAGAGCTTGTGTTTTGTTATTGTGATCTCGATGAATTGAAGTATGTGAATGATACATTTGGTCATTTGAGAGGGGATCAATATATTTGTGACTTTGTGGATTGCGTAAAGCGAAATATTCGCAATTATGATTTGTTTGCTCGCGTAGGTGGAGATGAATTTTGTATTGTTTTTGTCAATTGTTCTCTTGAATCGGCAACAAAAAAGATGAATTATATTCAAAATCAATTTGAAAAAGATTCAGTGGATATCAATAATCAATTCAGTTACGGAAATGTGTATTTGAAGCGTAGGCATAAAAATTTGAATGTGGAAGATTTAATACGTGAAGCCGATTACATCATGTATCAACAAAAAAGAGAACATCGAAAAGATAGAAAATAAAAAAAGAGTCCATATGGACTCTGATTTTTTTTAATGGTGACGCGTACGGGATTCGAACCCGTGAATGCATGCGTGAAAGGCATGTGAGTTAACCGTTTCTCCAACGCGCCATGTATATGAAACTTGTCATTCCTTTTGACAAGTGCTCATTTATATTACTACATGATTTTCGATTGTGCAAGCACTTTTTTAGAAAATATTGACAATTTTTTTTGAATCTCTATAATTTAAATAGTTAACAGTATTAACTAAAGGAGAAGATTATGATTCAAATATTAGTCGATTCAGCAAGTGATTATACAAAAGAAGAAGTGAATGAGAAAGGCTTATTGTTTGTACCGTTACAAATCCGGATGGATGGAAAAACAGTTTTAGATGAGGTTGAGATTGATAAACAATATTTTTATGAAAAAATGATGAATTCGAAAGAGTTTTATAAGACATCGCAACCTAGCCCACAAAGCTACGTTACACTTTTTGAAGAAGTAAAAGAAAATAAGGATACTTTAATTTGTTTATGTTTGTCCAGTCAATTAAGTGGAACGTATCAAAGTGCGATGTTGGCAAAAAGTATTGTGGACTATGATTCAATTTATGTGATTGATACTCTTAGTGCTACGTGTGGTATTCGTCTTCTTTGTGAAATGGCATTAAAATGGATAGAAGAAAAGATGGATGTAGAAACAATTGTAGATCGTATTGAAAGATTAAAGTCAAGAATTCGTATTTATGCAAGTATGGATACGTTGGAATATTTGGCACGTGGAGGGCGTTTGTCAAAGGGAGCAGCTATGATTGGGAATTTTGCGAATATTAAACCTATTATTTCTATTGTAGACGGTAGGGTTGAAGTGGTATCTAAAGCTCGAGGAGTGAATAAGGCTATCTCAAAGATGCTAGAGTATATAGAAAGAGATGGTGTAGATTATCGATATCCGATATATTCAATTTATTCTTATAAGGAAGAAAATGTAGAACGGTTAGAAAATAGGTTAAATATGGAGTGTCAAAGAATACGTTTAGGATCTACAATTGGCGTTCATATAGGTCCGGGTGCTTTTGGACTTTGTTTTATAGTTTAGGATTGTGTATAATGTTGTTAGCGTATACAAGGAGATTTATAATTTATGAAAACAACATTAATTATTATGGCAGCTGGTATTGGCTCTCGTTTTGGTGGAGGAATTAAGCAGTTGGCTAAAATGGGTCCGAATGGAGAAATTATTATGGACTATTCGATTTATGATGCCAAACAAGCGGGGTTTGATAAAGTTGTCTTTATTATTCGAAAGGATATTGAAAAAGAGTTTAAGGAAGTTATTGGTAATCGTATTGGAAAACAGATTGAAGTGGAATATGTTTATCAAGATGTCAATGATTTACCAGAAGGCTTTACTTGTCCAGAAGGTCGTACAAAGCCTTGGGGAACAGGTCAGGCTGTATTGTGTGCAAAGCCTGTAGTTAACGAACCTTTTGTAATTATTAATGCGGATGACTATTATGGTAAGGAAGCATTTGTGAAATTACATGATTTCTTGGTTGCTCATGAAAAGATGGGTAAAGAATTCGATATGAGTATGGCTGGATTCATTTTGAAAAATACTTTAAGTGAAAATGGAACAGTAACTCGTGGTGTTTGTGTTGTAGATGAAAAGGAAATGCTTAAAGAAGTACATGAAACAACAGGAATCTGCATGGAAAATAATGAAATCAAATGTGATGATGCGGATGTGGAAACTTGGGTACAACCTACAAGTAATGTTTCTATGAATATGTGGGCTGGATATCCTGATTTCTTGGAATATTTAGAGAATGGTTTTAAGGGATTTTTGAGTCATATTGAAGATAATCCGATGAAGAAGGAATATTTACTTCCAAATATTGTGGCTCAATTATTAGGTGAAGATCGCATCAATGTAAAAGTTTTAGAAACACATGATAAGTGGTTTGGAGTAACGTATGCTGAAGATAAAGAATATGTTCAAAATGCGTTTAAGGAACTGATTGAAAATGGAGTGTATCCAGAAAAATTATGGAAATAAGAAACAAGGGCCTTTTAGAGGCCCTTGTAGTGTTTTTCCTTTTCTTTTGCGATTTGTAGATAGATGTCTTCGTTTCTTTTTTCGTAGAGCATGTTTGCCCAATAGCCCCAAAGTATGTCTTCCATTCTTTCAAAGGCTTGTACTTGAACGTCAATCATAGGATCGATATCTTCGCCAAAGTAGGCTTGGTAAAATTGTTCTCTTTGATCAATATAGAAAATATTATTTTCACTAAAGAAACTGGCAATGTCAAATCGATAATCGTTTTTGGCAGCATATTCATAGTCAATTAAATAGTCTCTATCTGAATGGTAGAGGATGTTTCCTTCTACAAAGTCATTGTGGCAGAGTGTATTTGGCTTGTAAATAGATTTTAGGGCTTGTAAGAATGCGTCTTCATTTTCAAAAGATACAATTGGATTTTTAATTTGTTTTTTATAGTCTTGAATTTTTTGAAAGGGATTAAATTCAAATGTGGGTACTTCTTTAGAGTGAAGTTGTTTCATCAATTTGGCACAGCGAGCAAATTTATCTTTATCTTTACATTCATTATATGTTTGTGTATTTTCAATGTATTTTGTTACTTTAATACCTTGATTTGTGTCGAATAGAATGTTGGGTACATCTAAATCTTGGACTTTACTTAATATTTGTTGTTCATGATTAAATTGCAAGCCTAAGCTTTGATGGTCCTTTTTAGGTACACGAACCATGTATTTGTTCGTGTCTGTTTGAAGTATATAATTTGTATTGCTGATGCCTTTATCGGTTTTTGTGATTGTAAAATCATTTGTATGAAAGGTATCTTGTATCCATTGATTTAAATTCATGGGTATATCTTATCATTGACAAATGGGTGCTTCAAGTTGAAAATATTAGTTAGTATAAACTTACTGGAGGTGGCTATGAGTAAATATTATGATGGCAGCAAGAAAAAGGTTTCAAAGAAGGAATCGGTTGAACTTGGTATTGGAATTTGTATTACGATTGTAGTATTGATTTTGTGTGCAAAATTTTTTGGATAAAAATAAAGAATTTCTATTGAATTCTTTTTTTTGTTAGTGTATATTAAAAAGGCATGCGTGGGAGAATGCGTAACCATTCGTATTACCACTGCATAAGACAAAATATAGGAGGAACGTCTTATGAGCAAGAAAAAAGTTACAAAAGTTTGTAAGTTGCAGTTCCAAGCTGGTGGAGCAAAACCAGGTCCAGCATTAGCTAGTGCTGGTATCAACATGCCTCAATTCTGTACAGCTTTCAATGATGCAACAAAAGATCGTAAAGGTGATATTGTCCCTGTAGTTATTACTGCATATGAAGACAAGAGCTTTGATTTCGTATTAAAGACAACACCTGCTGCTAACTTATTGAAAAAGGCAGCAAACATTCAAAAAGCAAGTGGAGATCAAAAAGTAGTTGCTGGTACAATTACTGTTGATCAATTAAAAGAAATTGCTGAATACAAGATGCCAGATTTAAATGCGAACGATGTTGAAGCAGCTATGCGTATCGTAGCTGGTACTGCACGTAACATGGGTATCAAAGTAGAAGGATTCGAATAGGAGGACGATTAGAATGGCAAAAGTAAGTAAGAGATATGCTGAAGCAGCTAAATTAGTTGATCGTTCAAAAACTTATTCAGTTTCTGAAGCAATTGCTTTAGCAAAACAAACAAGTACAACAAAATTTGACGCTAGTGTTGAAGTTTGTTTCCGTTTAAATGTAGACCCTCGTCATGCGGATCAACAAATCCGTGGTGCTATGGTTTTACCAAATGGAACAGGAAAGACACAACGCGTTTGTGTAGTAGCACAAGGTGACAAAGAAAAAGAAGCTCAAGCAGCTGGTGCAGACTTTGTTGGTGGTGCTGAAATTATCGAAAAAATCTCTAAGGGATGGTTCGATTTTGATGTTTTAGTTGCAACTCCAGACATGATGGGTCAATTAGGACGTTTAGGACGTGTTTTGGGTCCTAAAGGTTTAATGCCAAACCCTAAGACTGGTACAGTAACAATGGATGTTACTAAGGCAATTGAAGAAATCAAAAAAGGTAAGGTTACTTACCGTGTTGACAAAGAAGGTAATGTTAACTTAGCTATTGGTAAGGTTAGCTTTACTGAAGAACAATTAGTTGAAAACTTCAATGCAATCTACAATACAATTGCAAAGGCTCGTCCTACAACTGTAAAGGGTGCATATATGAAGAACTTAGTTGTTTCTACAACAATGGGTCCTGGAATCCATGTAGAAATTGTTAAGTAATTTGACAAATTGAAAAAAAGAATTTAAAATTTTGATTGTTATCAATATTCCAAAGACAGTAACGGCGTATGCTTAATAAGGTTACCGAGGGTATGATGCATTGACTTTGCACAATTAGCCCGTCTTTGTAGCGGGCTTTTCTTTTGAATATTGTTACAATAGATGAAAGAAGAGGTGGATCGAATGAATAAAGACATCCTTGCACAAAAAGAAGCAGATGTTAACGCCTTAGCTGAAAAAATGGAAGCTGCTAGTAGTGTTGTATTAGTAGAATACCGTGGATTATCAGTTGCGGATGTTACAGAACTTCGCCGCGCATTACGTGAAGAAGATGTAGATTTCAAAGTTTACAGAAACGCAATCGCTCGTCGTGCAGCTGAAAAAGTAGGTCAAGCTGAATTCGCTGAAACTTTAGTTGGACCTAACGCATTGGCATTTGGTAAAGATCCAGTTGCTCCTGCTCGTGTATTGGCAAAATTTGCTAAAACTCATGAAGCATTAGTATTAAAGACTGGTATCGTGGATGGAGCTATGGTAGATGAAGCGACTATCCAAAAATTGTCTGCATTACCTAACAAAGAAGGTATGTTGGCTAAATTCGCATCTTGCTTGAATGCTCCAGTTATTAAATTTGCTATGACTGTAAAAGCGTTGGCAGAAGCAAAAGAAAATGGATCTGTAAAGACTACAGAAGAAGCACCAGCTACAGAAGAAGCTGCTGCATAATTTAACATAGGAGGAAAATAAAATGGCTAAATTAACTCAAGAAGAAATTCTTTCTTATTTAGAAGAAGCAACAATTTTAGAACTTAACGAATTAGTAAGTGCAATCGAAGAAAAATTTGGTGTAGTAGCTGCTGCTGCTGTTGCTGCTCCAGCTGGTGGAGCTGCTGAAGAAGCTGCTGGACCTAGCGAAGTTACAGTAACATTAAGTGATGTTGGTGGAACTAAAGTAGCTGTAATCAAAGCCGTACGTGAAATCACTGGTTTAGGATTAGTAGATGCTAAGAAATTAGTAGATGGTGCTCCAGCTGCTATTAAAGAAAATGTATCTCCAGAAGAAGCAGAACAAATTAAAGAAAAATTAGTTGCTGCCGGAGCTACTGTAGAAATTAAGTAATTTAATAGTTACATATTTCATATAAAAAGCCTTTATCTAAAACAGATAAGGGCTTTTTTCTATGCGATAAAAAAAGATGAGTTATTCCTCATCTCAGACTGTTGACAAATTGAGTGTCGACAGTCTTTTTTTAATCTGATAAAATATCT
>CAVGPK010000028.1:0-23543 GCA_963631155.1 bacterium
ATCATAACCCTTCGCTATGATTAATTGTTCATCTTTAGAATAAATCCTATCTTTAATCCTTGTTTCTTTTCTAAAATCAAAGGCAGAACCTTCTACATTCCTATACTGTCCAGTAAATAGTCCATCCGCATCCACACATCCAAATTTCGAACTTGCAATCTTTAAAGTATGCGAATCCACATTTGAACTAAATCCATTCAAATTAAAATAAGAATGATTTGTAATGTTAATTAATGTATCTTGATCACAAATCGCATTATATTGAATATGCAAACTACTTTCTTCTAGCCAATACATCGCATAAAAATCCAAATTTCCAGGATATCCTTCTTCTTTGTCCTTGGATACATAATGAAACTTAACTCCATCCTCTATCCATTCATAATCAAAAATTTTGTATGAAAACCCTTCAATACCTCCATGCAAAGAATTTGGACCATTATTTATCGGCAATTGATATTCTTTACCATCAATTTTAAATTTCCCTTTTTCAATGCGATTACAAACTCTTCCAACCAAAGCACCTAAATAAGATCCATCTCTCTTAAAATAATCCTCAATATTTTCAAAACCCAAGACACAATCACATGTATCCCCATTTTTATCTTCTGTTTTTACACTTAATATCGTACACCCAAAATTTGTAACTTCAACATGCAATTTCTCATTTTCAAGCTCTAAAATATCGATCCCATTTTCTAAATGTTCTTTTACCTTTACCATAATGTCTTCACAAAGCGATCAAATCCGCTCATCCCCTCATCATTCATCTTAAATACACCTGCATTTTCAAGTACGGATACAAACTTTTTAGTCAGCTCTAACTCTATAAATGAATCTACATTTGTATACATACAAGACTTAAGATACATATACCACTCTCTATGTTTTTCTAAATCTGCAAAAGAATCAAAATCCGCTTTTCCTTCTAAACACAATTTAATTTCTTCTAGCTCTTTTTTTAAACGAGCCGGTAAAATCGCAAGCCCCATTACTTCAATTAGGCCAATATTTTCCTTCTTAATATGATGATGTTGATTATGTGGATGAAATATACCCAATGGATATTCATCTGTTGTTCGATTATTTCGCAATACAAGATCCATCTGATATTCATCTTGTTTTTTGCGAACTATAGGCGTTATTGTATTATGTCGTACACCATCTGTATTTGAAAGAATGTCGAATGACACATCATCATACGTACACCAAGATTCATAGATATGACTTGCCAAATCTAAGACGGATTTTTTTGATTTAGAAGTCAATCTTAATGTAGATAAAGGCCAATACAACATATCTACCTTTACATCTTTATACACATAGCTTTTGATGATATCTGCATCTTCCATAGGAAAATGGTGCCTACCACCTTGATAGTGATCATGTGTTAATATAGATCCTCCTACAATAGGTAAATCTGCATTACTTCCGATCATGTAATGTGGAAATTTATCAATAAACGCAAATAAATTTTCAAATGTATTCCGATTCATTTTCATTGGTGTATGTTCATCATTAAACACAATACAGTGTTCATTATAATAAACATAAGGTGAATATTGTAAATGATACATATGCCCATTTAAATCTAAAGGAATGATACGATGCGTTTGACGAGCTGGATGATTCAAATTGCCCGCAAATCCCTCATTCTCTTTACACAATAAACATGAAGGATAACTTGAACTCTTTACACTTTTTGCCTTTGCGATTTCTTTTGGATCCTTTTCTGGTTTTGATAAATTAATCGTAATTTGGATATCTCCATATTTGTAGTAATGAGAAAATTGAATGTTTTTTTCAATTCTTGATTTACGAATATAATTCGAATCAATACTCAGCTTATAAAAGTAGTCCGTTGCGCGTTTTGGACTTTCCTTATACAAAGCATCAAAGTTATGAATCACTTCACTAGGTCTAGGCATAATACAATTCATGATTCTTGTATCAAATAAATCCTTTTCCGTTATACTATTTTGAATCATCCCATTTTTAATGGCATACTCAAGCATACAATCAAGAATTTCATAAATTGAACATTCCTCAACTTCTTGTTTTTCATATTGATCCATTTTAAAAAGATCAATCAACAAATTTGCGCAATAATTCCAATCGCTAGATTCAATCATTTTATTTTTTAAAGCATATATTAATAACTGATTTATTTTTTCATTCATATTTTATCACCATAATAAAAGCCATTCTGGTTTTGAACGGCTTTTGTTTCCTATCTAAAATCTTTAAAAGAATCAATCACTTGAACCACACCAGGTAGTTTTTCATATTCTTCTCTTTTATTCGCAGAATCCATCACAACAATCTTGTTACACCCTGCTTTATAAGCATTCATAATTCCACTCACACTATCTTCAATAATAAGTGTATCTTGAATATCGACCCCAATATTTTCAGCTGCCTTTTTAAACATAGCCACCTTATTCTCATACGTTCCATCATCATAAACAATCCTATCCGGATCCATCCAACAATCAAGATGGAAGGATGTCACAAAAAAATCAATATTAGGTTTAATGGATGCCGAGGCAATCGTAAATGGAATTTGTTTTTGTTTCAAATAATCAAAGAATTCTTCGGCTCCCTTAACAAGATGAAAACTTTTAACATCTTGTTTACAGAATTCTCGATAATATTGCTCCTTTAGACTCGAATATTTTTCCATTTCTTCTAATGAACATTGACCCTCAAACATATACTCAACCACTTTATTATTTGGAACTCCATTAATATGTTCATGAAGTTCTTCTTCATTGATACCATGTCCTCTGATTTCCATTGAAATCTTAGACCAGGCCATTATATGTTTGGGATTATCAAAAAACAAAGTTCCATTAAAGTCGAATATAACGCCTTTATATGTAAGCATTTTTAAATCTCTTTCGTTTCTGAGAGCCTTTTATACCAATACGCACTAGCTTTTGGATATCTTTTTTGTGTTTTATAGTCAACATAGAACAAACCATAACGTTTATTATAGCCATTAGTCCATGAAAACATATCCATTAACGACCATACAAAATATCCCTTAACATTTACGCCAACTTCAATGGCTTTACAAGTAAATTGTAGGTGTTTTTTAATAAAATCAATACGTGGCTTGTCATCAATGATTCCATCTTCAAAATCATCTTTATAACCCATACCATTTTCTGTAATATAAATAGCCTTATAGTTTGGATATTGTTGGCGAATACGAACAAGCATATCAAACATGCTTTCTGGATGAATCAACCAGTCCCAATCCGTACGAGGAATGCCTTCTTTCTCCATTCTTCGTCCAACATTTTTCAAGCAGAATCGAGAAGTCCCTTTTTCACCTGTTCCGTTATGATGAATATCATTTTCCCCTTCATAATGTTGAATAAATCGAGATTGATAATAGTTCATTCCCATGTAATCGATTAACTTGGCTGCCTTTTTTAACTGGACAATATCTTCATCTAAAATCTCAATATCTCCGGCTAAACGATGCACGACTTCCATAGTATCAATCGCATATTCTCCTTTAAATGTTGCATCCAATAAGAACTGATTTTGAAGAACATCTTCATTTTTTGCTGCCGCAATATCTTCTAAATTATTTTCATCAAATGGATATTTATATTCTAATGATTGTACACATCCAATTTGACCTGTATATCCCTTATCTTTATAAGCAATGACCGCTTTAGCATGAGCAACCATCATATTATGCATAATTTGAAACGCTTTTTTCATATTGAATTTTTCACCATTTGGAAACGTTCCTTCGATATACGTGTTTGTGGCAACTGCCCAAATCTCATTAAATGTAAACCAATATGTAACTTCATCTTTATATTCTTCAAAACAAAATTTAGCATATTCAACAAAGGCATCCACAGTTTCTCGATTTAAGAAATCGCCTTTTTGATACAAAGTATCCGGTGTATCGAAATGATGCAAAGTGACAAACGGCTCAACGCCTTGCTTTTTACATTCTTGAAATACATGATGATAGAAATCAATTCCCTCTTGATTGATTTTTCCAGTTCCATCTGGAAATATTCTTGCCCATGAAATCGAAATACGGATTCCATTAATTCCAAACATCTTACATAATTTTAAATCTTGTCCATATTGATGATAAAAATCACTGGCAGGATCCGCTTTAAAGCGCCCCTGTTTTTCTAAAAAATCATCCCACGAAACTTTTCCTTTACCATATTCTAGAGTGCTACCTTCGCATTGGTATGCGGCAGTAGCTCCTCCGAATATAAAATCATTGGCAAACCTCATAAATTATCCTTCCTTTACTTGTTCACAAATAAATTGAACAGCACCCTTTGGATCACGTGTTAAATTGATATATTGTGCACCCTTTGTTGCGACAACCTTTGTTCCAAATTTACTAGCATCCTTTTGTACTTCTTCTAAATGTGATTGTACTTGAGGTGAAAGTACGACAATATCATAATTTTTTAAGATATCGTAATGATTTCCATATGCACTTGCGGTTGCATCGATTGGCAATTGCAGTTCAGCAGCCCCATCTTTAACGGCATTGGCAAACATAGCGCTTGTTCCAGCACCAACACAAAGTACTAACACGTTAATTTTATTATCTAATTTAACAGGTTCAACATTTTCTTCTGCTTTCACTTGTTCTTCTAAAGCTTCTAAAGCTTCATTTGCTTTTTCTTCCTCTAATAATGAAGCATCATACGCTTTCACAAATGGTAAGTATACAATCGCATCAACTACAATTAATACAACAGCTAACACAACTGCCAAGGCAGACATACCTGTTCCTAAAATAAGTCCAATAGGTGCTGGTGTTGCCCATGGTAATACAGAAATAAATGAATTCATTTTCAATACATCAACGAAGAATTTAAAGATCGATACATTGATCATTGGTGTAATTAAGAATGGAATAAAGAAATATGGATTTAATACAATTGGTGTTGCGAATAATAAAGGTTCATTAACCGCAAAACATACTGGAACACAAGATGTTTTTCCAACTGCTTTTAATTGTTTTGATTTTGCGAATAAAATAAACAAGAATGGAACAACTAATGTCGCACCTGTACCACCCATTGTACCTACGAAATTTCCAAGTCCTACAGTCAATACTTTACTTGCTTGATGCCCAGCTTTAAATAAAGCCAAGTTTGTATCAACGTTCGCATAAATAATAGCGGCAATCGCAGGTTCAACAATACTTGGTCCATGTACCCCTACAAACCAGAACATAGCCATGGCTCCCCAAATAATACAGATTCCTAAATAACCATCCGCAGCTGTAAATAATGGCTGCAATAAAGTAATAATCGCTTCGGCAAATGTATATCCAAACACTTTACTGATCAATAAATCAATAGCTACACAAACCAATACTGAAAATGAGAATGGGAATACATCTCTAAACATTTGAGAAATGGTTCCTGGCACTTCTTTTGGCATATGAATTGTGATGTCTTTAATTACACAGAATTTATACATATTTACCGTAATAAAAGCAGAAATAAATGATGCCAATAAACCCTTAGTTCCTAAGTATGTAGTTGATATTCCTCCATCTACATTGCTAACGGCCAACATAAAGAATCCACAAATACTTGCTAACATAACCGAAGTTGTATTAATGACTTTTCCTTCTGGTAATCTTCGGTTCATACTTTCAGCTAAACATCTAGCTGTAGTAGCCGCTACCATCAAACCAACAATTCCCATGGAATAGTTATAAACTTTCCATAACCAAGTTGATACCTCAGCTGGAAGTGTGAATCCAAAAATTTCTGGGATTGATGCAGCTAAAATAAATACACTTGAAAATAAAATAGCTGGCATAGCTGTCAAGAATCCATCTCGCACAGCTCCTAAATAAATATTTTGTGCAACTTTATCAAAGAAAGGCTTTCCTTTTTCAATTTGCTTAATAACTCCTTCTAACATTCTTATTTACCCCTTTCTTGATAGAGTGAAATAAAATCATCCACAATATCTCTTAATAAAATAGTTGTCATCAAATGATCTTGTCCATGAATGAAAATGAATCCCATTTCCATATCTTCACCACTTGCTTCTTGTTGAAGAATCTTCGTTTGAGATTGATGGGCTAAATTAATATTTTCATCTGCCTCTTTCAATTTTTCTTCTACATTTTCAAAATTCCCTGCGCGCATTTCTTTTAACAATGCTAATAGAGTGCTTCTTGCATCTCCTGAGTAGGCAACAATTTCAAAGCCTACCATGCTTAATTCATCTTTAGTCATTTTTTATCTCCTATCCTGTAATAACTGTATTCAGTGTAAGCGTTTTCTTACCAAATGTCAACACATTCAAACATTTTTTATCATATTTTTAAACATTTTCTATCATTTTTGATATTTTTAAGTAGGATTATCAAATTATTTGTTTGTTTTTGTTTGTTTTCTGTTGACTAAGACATTTTCAAATGGTATATTTACAACAAAAAAAGAGGTGTGCCTATGTTAAAAAAAGAACGTCTTGTGAAGATTGCCCAAAAAGTAAACCAAAAAGGGATCATCACAATCAACGAAATTATGGAAGAACTCAACATTTCAGATATGACCGCAAGAAGAGATTTGGATGAGCTTGAGAAAAGTGGAAAGTTGTTTCGTGTTCATGGTGGCGCTCAAAGTTTATCCTTTTCCATGGATCACGAATTAAGTCATTTAGAAAAATCATCCGTTCAAATTGAGGAGAAAAAAAGAATTGTACATAAGGCTGCACAATTCATTCAAGAAGGCGAGATCATTTTTTTAGGACCAGGAACCACAACACAGCTTTTGGCTGAAGAATTATGTGGAAGAAATATTCGTGTTGTCACAAACAATTTGGCTGTATTTAATATTTTAGTCAATCATAGCCCTACTGAAGTTATATTAACCGGTGGCGAATATAGAGAAAACACAAATACTTTTGTTGGTCCTATCACAAATGCGGTTTTATCGAAGTTAAAATATACAAAAGCCTTCATTAGCTGTAACGGCATTCATAATGGAGATATTACTACCTATTCTTTAGATGAAGGTGAATGTCAAGAAATTGCACTTGATAATGCGAAAGAGCGTTATTTATTAGCCGACTCTAAAAAGTTTAATCGAGCTGATTTTTATATTTATTATAGTCTTTATAGTTTTGAAGCTATCATTACAGATGATGAAATTGATGAAGACACATTCGAACACTACAAAGAGTACACACAAATCATTTGCGTATAAAAAATTTATTCTTTGCATTCCCATATAAAAAGAGCTATCTCATTGAGATAACTCTATTTTTTTATTCCATTATCCTTGATAACTTGTTGATACCAATAAAATGAATCTTTTCTAGATCGACTGAGTGTACCTGTACCATCGTCATATTTATCTACATACACTAAACCATATCGTTTTGCCATTTCACCAGTCGATGCACTTACAACATCAATCCATCCCCAAGGGGTGTAACCCATTAAATCAACACCGTCATCAACCGCTTCTTGCATCGCAAGAATATGTTCTTTTAAATACTCAATACGATACGTATCGTGAATTGAACCATCCTCTTCCACTTTATCCATAGCGCCCAATCCATTTTCTACAATCATTAATGGAATTTGGTATCGAGAATACAATTCATTTAAACAATAACGAAGACCTTGAGGATCAATTTGCCATCCCCAATCACTTGCTTTTAGGTAAGGATTCTTAACGCCTCCCATCATATTGCCACCAGTCTTTTCATCAGGTTCTTTAGACGTTACACAATTTGAGCAATAATAACTAAACGTATAGTAATCAACTTTTCCATTTAACAAGATTTCATCATCGCCATCCTCTTTTTGAATAACGATATTATTTTCTTCAAAGAAACGTTTTGTCCAATATGGATACGCTCCTCTTACTTGAACATCACTCGTAAACCAATTTACCTTCTGCATTTCTTTAAGGCATGCAATCACATCACTAGGATCACAAGTTAAAGGATACATTGTCGCAAAAATATTCATGCTTCCCATTTTAAATTGAGGATAATGCTCATGTGCATACGCAACCGCTTTTGCAGATGCGACTAACTGATGATGTAAAGCCTGATAACGTAAAGATGGTTCTACCTTCACACCCATAAATGGACCTTCATATCCTTGTGCTGTACCTAAAGATAGAACAGCTCCCATAGGCGCAGTACCGGCATTGATTTCATTAAAAGTAAGCCAATATTTTACTTTATCTTTGTATCTTTCAAATATCACTTTACAATAGTTCATAAAATAATCAATACATTTTCTTGAAGCCCACCCATTGATTTGATCAACCAATGCATAAGGCATTTCATAGTGAGAAATAGTTACCATTGGTTCGATTTTGTATTTTTTTAATTCATCAAATACATTGTCATAAAATTGTAAGCCCGCTTCATTTGGTTCTTCTTCCATGCCTGTAGGAAAGATACGCGTCCAGTTAATGGACATACGAAATACTTTAAAACCCATCTCATGTGCTAAAGCAATATCTTCTTTGTAATGATGATAAAAATCTGTAGCTTCATGACTTGGATATAATGTATCTTTTTGAATGGTTCTTGTGATGCGTTTTGGATTTGTTTTTGTACCATTTGTACAATGATCAGAAACAGATTCTCCTTTACCGTCCACATTCCAAGCTCCTTCATATTGGTTTGCAGCCGTGGCTCCACCCCATAAAAAATCTTTTTTAAACATATATCTTCCTTTCTAAATTGCAGTTTGAATTAAAATATCTCCACAATTTACTTCTTCTTTATCCGTCTCAATAATATCTACATAATCTTTAGAATTTGTGACAATCACTGGCGTTGTGACAGGATGTCCTGCCGCTTTAATTTCCTCAATATCAAATTCTAATAATAAATCTCCTTTTTTAACTGTATCTCCCTGTTCTTTTTTTGCACTAAATCCTTTTCCATTCATTGCGACTGTATCCATACCGACATGGATCAAGATTTCTGCACCATTATTCGTTGTGATACCAATCGCATGTTTTGTAGGAAAGAAAGTTGTGATTACACCATCTGCAGGTGCATATACTTTTCCAACACTCGGCTCAATCGCAATACCTTGTCCCATAGCACCTGTAGAGAATACTTCATCCTTTACATCTTTTAATGGAACAATTTTACCTGTAACAGGGGCAACAAGTTTTTCAGAAGTCAAACTATTTTCTACTTTTTTTGTTTCCTCTTTTACATCATCCTTATAGAAAATCATTTCAACCACAAATCCAGCTACTATGCATAATAACGATACGATAATTCCGATGATCATAGGTTGTAAATTGTGTGTATCCGGACTGATAAATTGTGTATACGCAAAGATTCCCATACCTGCCATTTGATAATCACGAACACCTAACATACATAAGATAGCTCCGGCAACACCCGCAATAATACATGTTCTAAAGAATGGTGCTTTTTTAGGAAGTGTAATACCATAAATTGCAGGTTCTGTAACACCGGCAATACCTGAAATAATAGAAGGAGGACATAATGCCTTTAATTTCTTATCCTTTGTCTTCAGCATAATTCCTAAACAAGCTCCTGTTTGGGCAAAAGTTGTTCCTAACATAGCCGTAAAAATAACTTCTCCTATCAACAATCCGTTGGCATCGACTAAAGTTAAATTTGAGATCGCAATAGGAATTAAAGCCCAATGTAAACCAAACATAACTAAAATTTGCCAGAAGAAACCAACCATAAATCCCATTAAAATTGGACTGAAATCATTGATTACTTGGAAAATCATACCTAAGAAATTGGATACAGCTGAAGTAATAGGTCCAATAATTAAGAATGTTAAGCAGACTGTGACTACAATTGTAATGAGTGGTACTGTAAACATTTTAATTGTATCTGGAATATATTTTTTAAATAGATTTTCAAACCATCCCGCAAATGCTACTGCACAAATAATTGGTAATACTGTACTTGTGTAATTTGATGTTGAAGGGGCAATCACTGGAATTCCAAATAATGTTGAAATATCATATGTTCCATTATTTAACATATAAGGTGAAACTAATGCCAAACCAATAATTAAACCTTCCATTACAGGTAAGTTAAATTTTTTAGCAGAAGTATAGCCTAAAATTACAGGTAAGAAATAAAAGGCTGTATCCCCAATTCCATAAAGAATATTGTAAGTTCCACCAGCTCCATTGACAACGCCTAGGGTTGCTAAAAGTGTCATCACACCTTTTAAGATACCGCAAGCACAAAATACACCTAAAAATGGTGAGAATACACCTGTAATAATCGATACAAAAGTATTAAATAAGTTTTGTTTTTCTTGTGGTTTTTGATCATTTTCTGACTGCAACTTATCTTGAAGATGACCAACAGAAACAACAGCATCAAATACATCGCCAACATGGTTTCCAATCACAACCATGTATTGTCCTCCAGACTGCACAACTGTGACAACACCGTCTGTTGATTTTAAAACATCTGTATTCGCCTTTGATTCATCTTTTAAATAAAAACGAAGTCTTGTTACGCAATGGGTAATTGAATTGATATTATCTTTTCCACCCACATTTTGAATAATAATTCTAGCTAAACCATCATATTTACTAGCCATAATTCAAATCCTCTCTTTCTAACTTGTTTAAACATGTAACCGGTTGCACATATACTTTAGCACCTTGTTTAAACAAGTTCAAGAGATTTTTTTAAACTTGTTTAAACATCATTAGAAAAGTATAATAGAAAGAGTGAGGATTATAGTATGCCAAAATCAATATATGAAGATATTTTCCATGATTTAAAACAAAAAATCGAATCTGGGAAGTTTGAAGGAATTTTACCTTCCGAAAATGAATTAATTAAAATTTACAATTGTTCAAGGAATACCATTCGTAGAGCCATTTCTATGTTACAAGAAATTGGTTATACCCAATCCATTCATGGAAAAGGTGTTCATATCATCTATTCTTCTATGGCTTTTACTCAAAAATATTTTGATTTAAACTCAATTACCGGTTTAAGTCAATCAGCACAAAGTCATGGTTTTGAAGTCGAAAACAAAGTAATCACTTTTTCTGAAATGATAGTAGATGAGATGTTATCGAAAAAGACGGGATTAGAAATAAATAGTGAAATCTATTTTTTTGAACGTTTACGCTATGTGGATGGTATTGCGAAAATGTTAGATATTTCTTTTATCAAAAAAGATGTTGTGCCAGACTTAAATGAAAAAGCTCTACAAGGATCCCTGTTTCAGCATATAGAAGATAACGGAACAATTATTCAAACCATTAAGCGAAATGTCACCATTGAAAAAACAACTAGGCAAGATGAAAAGTATCTAGATTTAGATGGATACAATAGCTTAGCTATCATCACAAGTTATGTATACAATGACAAAGGCATTCAAATCGAATTTACAGAATCTAGAAACCGCCCTGATTTATTTGCGTTTCAAACCATTGCAACAAGAAATTCATAGAAGCTTCAAACGAAGCTTTTTTCGTTTTCGTGCATAGCCAATTATAATTGCTTATATATAGGGAAATGGAGGTATACGAAAGTGTTAAAAAGAAAAATATATAATGAGCTTGTTTCATGGAAAAACGAAAGCAAAGGCAAGACGGCTATGATGATTGATGGAGCTAGGCGTGTTGGTAAAAGTTATACGGCTGAAGAATTTGCGAAAAATGAATATAAAAGCTATATTCTAATTGATTTTGGAAAAGCACCAAAAGATATTCTCAACCTTTTTATTAACGACACTTCTGATTTCGATTTATTTTTCGCAAAACTTTCTGCCTACTACTCTACCGTACTTTACGAAAGAGATTCCTTAATTATTTTCGATGAAGTACAACAATTTTCTAGAGCAAGGCAACTTATAAAATATCTTGTTGCCGATGGAAGATTTGATTATTTAGAAATTGGATCTCTCATTCGTTTAAAAAAGAATGTGCAAGATATTATCATCCCATCTGAAGAAAATCATATTGAGATGTTCCCTTTAGATTTTGAAGAATTTCTTTGGGCTATGAAAGATGAAGCTACATACCCACTAATTCGACATTGTTTCGAAACGAAAACGCCTTTAGGACAAGCCCTACATCGTAAGATTATGAATGATTTTCGCCAATATATTCTTGTTGATGGAATGCCACAATCCGTACTTGCTTATATGGAAGGTAAGGATTTTAATGCTTCTGATATCGCCAAACGTCGAATCTTAAAACTTTATCGGGATGATGTTGCTAAATTTGCCAAAGGTTATGAAGATAAAGTATTCGCTATATTTGATAATATTCCTGGACAACTTTCAAAAAAAGAAAAAAAATATAAGTTATCCTCTCTAGGTAAGCAAGCTCGATTCAGAACATTCGAAAATTCTTTTATTTGGCTTAATGAAGCAATGATTGTAAATACTTGTTTCAATGCCACTGACCCAAACGTTGGACTTGCCTTAAGTTCAGATCATACAACACAAAAGTGCTATATGGCAGATACAGGTCTTTTAGTTACTCATACTTTTAAAGATGCAAAATTCACCGAAAACGAACTCTATCGGGCTATTCTTTTTGATAAACTTAACATCAATGAAGGTATGTTAATGGAAAATGTTGTATCTCAAATGCTCCGTCATAAAAGAGAACGATTATATTTCTACTCACACTGTGATAACAAGAATCGAGAGAATCATATGGAAATTGATTTTTTAATTACAGAAGGAAAGAAAATTTGTCCGATAGAAGTCAAATCTGGCAACTACCATTCTCATTCTTCCCTTGATAAATTTAAAAAACAATTTTCTTCTGTCATTGGAAATTCCTATATTCTTTATACAAAAGATATAATGTTCAAAGATGGAATTTATCACCTTCCCTTGTATATGGCAGAACTTCTTTAATAACGCAAACAAAAGCTGTCCTTCAAATAAAAGACAGCTTATTTTTATAATATATCAATATATTCACCAGAAAGAGCCTTATTCATACTTCGTACTGCACAGAATTTGCCACACATACTACAAGTATCCGCATGGTCATCCTCTGGTTTTCTGCTATCACGAATAGCTCTTGCCGTATCTGGATCCAAAGCACATGCATATTGTGCTTCCCAATCAAGTTTCTGGCGTGCATTTGCCATCTTGTCATCCATATCTCTGGCACCCTTAATTCCCTTTGCGATATCTGCTGCATGTGCAGCAATTTTAGAAGCGATAATACCCTGTTTTACATCTTCTACATTTGGCAGCGCTAAATGCTCCGCAGGAGTAACATAGCATAAGAATGCCGCTCCATTCATAGCTGCAACTGCACCACCTATAGCACTCGTAATATGATCATACCCTGGAGCAATATCGGTTACGATAGGTCCTAACACATAGAATGGTGCACCCATGCAGATACTTTGTTGCACTTTCATATTTGCAGCAATTTGATCGAGTGGTACATGTCCTGGTCCTTCTACCATAACTTGTACATTATGATCCCACGCCCTCTTAGTTAACTCACCAAGACGTACTAATTCCTCAATCTGACATACATCACTCGCATCTGCCAAACAACCAGGTCTACAAGCATCTCCTAAAGAAATCGTTACATCGTATTTCTCACAGATATCAAGAATTTCATCAAAATATTCATAAAAAGGATTTTCTTTACCCGTCATGCACATCCACGCAAACACAAGGCTTCCACCACGACTTACAATATTCATTTTACGTTTATGTTTTTTTATTTGTTCAATCGTCTTTCTTGTAATCCCACAATGAAGTGTCACAAAATCAACTCCATCTTCGGCATGCATCCGAATAACATCAATAAAATCTTTAGCTGTCAATGTAGCCAAATCTCTTTGATAATGAATAACACTATCATATACAGGAACCGTACCAATCATAACAGGACATTCACTTGTCAATTTTCTTCTAAATGGTTGTGTATTACCATGGCTTGAAAGATCCATGATTGCCTCAGCACCTAAATTCACCGCACTCATGACTTTCTGCATCTCAACATCATAATCTTTACAATCCCTAGATACCCCCAAATTTACGTTAATCTTAGTACGCAGCATGCTGCCAACTCCTTCTGGATCCAAACAAGTATGATTCTTGTTTGCACAAATAGCCACTTTCCCTTTGGCTACTAACTCAAGTAGTGCATCTGTTGTCATATTCTCTTTTTGAGCAACTCGTTCAAGTTCAGGTGTTACAATTCCTTTTCTTGCAGCATCCATCTGTGTCGTATAATTTCTCATAATATACCTCTTTTTCTATCTTCTTATTTCTTGACTACACCATTTTTTTGTAAAGCTAACACTAGAAAATAAGCTAAGAAGCTTCCTACAATTGTTGAAGTAAGAAATGGTGCAATATATACAAAATAACTATTAGGACTTAATCCCATTAAAAGTTTTGCGACCGGATAAGCAACAACGCCACCAAGAAATCCTGTTCCACACGCCTCTGCCACACACGTTAACCAAAGTTTTCCAAACAATTTGTAAGCCAAACTGCAACACAAAGTTCCAATCATACTTCCTGGAAATGCCATCAGGCTACCAAGTCCAAAAACATTACGAAGAAAGCTTGCACAAAAAGCAATGCCAACACTCCATCCAGGACCAAGTATAACGGCCGCTAAAACATTTATCGTATGTTGTATAGGTGCACATTTACTTCCAAAAATCGGAAAACTAAACATGCTTCCTACAACAGCAAGAGCTATCAATACACTAGCTATCGCAATTTTTCTTGTTCTATTCTTCTGTTTCATTTTTCAAACTAAATTCATTTTTAATCGCAAAGCCATGATCAAGTGGACCGCTTCCTGCCCCTAAATCCAACATGACAGAAAGTGCACCAGAAACATATTTTTTTGCGTACCTTATTGCCTCTTTTAACTCAAATCCCTTTGCCAAATTAGAAGCAATAGCTGAAGATAACGTACAACCAGTACCATGAGTGTTGGAATTATCAATACGCTTTCCTTCCAACCAATAATATGCACCATCTACATAAAGCAAATCATTTGCAGTATATAAATCATGTCCACCCTTACAAAGAACTGCACAATCATATTTTTCTGCAATATGTTTAGCCCCTCTTTCCATGTCTTCCGCATTTTTTATTTCTAAACCCGCTAACACTTCTGCTTCTGGAATATTTGGTGTCAGAATCGTGGCAAGAGGAAATAATTTTTGTTCTAACACCTCAATGGCATCATCGCTAATTAAACGCGCCCCACTCGTTGCGACCATCACCGGATCAACCACAATATTTTTCGCATGGTACTGAATCAATTTATCCGCAATCACATAAATCAATTCTTTCTTTGAAACCATACCGATTTTTACTGCATCTGGAAAAATATCTAAAAAAACACTATCTAACTCCTGTCCTAAAAAATCAGGAGTAACATTAAATATTCCTTGAACACCTGTTGTATTCTGTGCAGTTAAGGCGGTAATTGCACTCATGCCATATACACCATTTGCGAGCATTGTCTTGATATCTGCCTGGATACCAGCTCCTCCACTAGAATCACTTCCAGCAATTGTTACTACTGTTTTCATACTCAAATCCCCTCTTTGTTTTCACTATTTATACTTGGCCATAATCGTTCAAATTCATATAACGATTTTATATAAACATCCCCAATCTTACCCATCTCTTCTTGGTTTGTTTCTCCATATGCATCATATACACCAACTGTTCGAAAGCCAGCATTTTTCGCCGTCTTTAACGCATAAAGAGAATCTTCAAAAACCAATGTTTCCTCCGGTTTTGTACCAAGACTATTGGCTGCCATATGATAAATGAGTGAAGAATGTTTACTTTCTTTTATTTCATTGGCAGTAAAAATTTGTTGCATATAATCTATAAGATTCGTTCGTTGAAGTGCTTTTGTTACAAGTTTTCTTGGACTAGAAGTTGCCACAACCATCTTTACATCTTGTTGATATAAAAACTCCAACAATTCTTTTGCCCCTTCTTTTGGTAAAACTTCATCAAAATAAAAATTCTGAATCATCTTTTCAATATCATTTAATATTTTTTGTAAATCATCATACAGATGATATTGTACCTTTAAATATTCAGCCCCTTGCTCCATACTCATTGAAAATAATATCTGATTCAATCCATCTTCCGGTTGAATTCCACGCTTCTCTAGATATCGAGATCCAAGATCCTCCCATATAAACATAGAGTCCAATAAAACTCCGTCTACATCTAAAATAGCACCTCGAATTTTCTTAACATTTTGAATCATAACTTAACCATCTTAGCCGTTCTTTTTTTCAATTCTATAGTTGCTTCTTTGATATTAGATTGTGCATATATGGCACTAATTACCGCAATTCCACATATGCCACTTTTTGCAAGCATAGAAACATTTTCCTGTGTAATTCCACCAATCGCAACAACTGGAATAGATACAGCTTCACAAATTTCCTTTAGCGTTTCATATGTTACATCACTAGCATCCTCTTTTGATGAAGTTGGAAATACAGCTCCAACTCCAAGATAATCCGCCCCTCGTTTTTCTGCTAACTTAGCTTGTTGAACAGTCTGTGCTGAAACACCAATAATTTTGTCAGGCCCTAATTTTAAGCGTACATCTTCAACTTCCATATCTTTCTGTCCTACATGTACACCGTCTGCATCTATGGCTAGGGCAACATCCACATTATCATTAATGATAAATGGCACTTTATATTCATGACATAGTTTCTTTAAATCCTTTGCTTCTTCTATAAAACGTTCTTCCTTTAACTGCTTTTCCCTTAATTGTACAAAGCTCACTCCTCCATCTAAGCTCTCTTTAACAACACAGTGGAGTGTTCTACCTTTTAACCAGTGACGATCTGTGACTGCATATAAAAGGAAATGATCCTTTGTGAGTGTGTTTCTATCGAATTTCATACTTTGCACCCTGATCAAGTTTCGATGCGTCCATATTGTAAATGGCATCAATAATACGGTTGCGATATGTGGAATTTCCATCCCCTTTTTGCATATTTTCCCAACCAATCTCACCTGCAAGTCCCATAACACATACAGCCGCTGTTGCTGCTTCAAGTTTATTGTCTAAATTAGCCGCAATATAGGCTGTCATTAAACCAGACAATTGACATCCAGTTCCGGTTATTTTACTCATCTGTGATTTTCCATTGAAAATGACATAGCATTTGTCTTTATCACTAACAAGGTCAATGGCACCTGTAATGGCAACTATGCATTCTTTCTCTTGAGCAAAATTTTTGGCAAACGCAATGGCATTGTCTAGATTCTCTTCTGTCACAACATCTGCCATATCCGCATCTACGCCTTTTGTTGTGCCATTTCTTAAAGCTAAAGTTTTTATTTCGGAAATATTTCCACGAATTACAGTTGGATGTATTGTTTCCATTAATTTAATTGCTGTATCTGTACGAAGTGTTGATGCACCAGCACCAACTGGATCTAATAAGATCGGATGTCCTAGTGCCTTGGCACATTTTCCAGCCAGTAACATAGCTTCAACTGTACGTTTATTTAATGTACCAATATTAATATTCAATCCCCTACAAATCGTTGTGATTTCTTCTACTTCTTCTTTCTCATCCGCCATAATGGGACTTGCCCCACAAGCCAATATTACATTTGCCACATCATTTACTGTGACATAATTTGTGATGTTATGTACCAAAGGTACTTGCTCTCTTACATTCTCTAAACAATTTCCTAGCATTACATATTTCTCCTTAAACAATGAAAGCGGATACACCAAAATCGGTATATCCGCTTAATAAACAATATAAAAAATACTGCATCCGCTATATCCCTACGTTGGCATTATCCAAATCAGGTTACGGGTCCAGACCATTTAGCCTGTTCTCAGCCTGCTATCGGCAAGCTCCCCTTTTTATTCTATTTTTCTAGAACTGAGCTCAGTATATCACTCTACTTTTTGAAATACAACAGTAAACTATTATAGTTATCGCAGATTTTTGTAAATAGGATAATTAACACCCATACCAAGACCCGTTACCAGTGCAGCAACAATTCCAAAAGTATACGTAAAAATGACTGTTGGAAGTTTTGCTTTCTTATCTGTATTTATAAATAAATGATATCAAGATTGAAGAAACAACTCAACAACACAGATAGTAGTTTGTGTTGATTTAAAAACTTTATAAATTCTTTTGTAACAAATGTCACCATTTTTCTTCCAAAAAATGAGGTTGTCCATATTTTAAGGCTTCTAAAAAAAGTAAACTAAAACCTTGGTATTCTGTGGGCAAGAATCGAATAGATGCAATTTTATGTTCATAATTTGGAATTTCTTCTTTTAAATGCACACTATATTCATTAGGATCGATAATTTCATCTCCATCAGCATTTACATTCACCTTTCCTTGCTTCATGTATTCAAGGAATATATCATATTTTTCTACAATCTTATCTCCATTATATTTCCTTGGTTCATCACTATTCGAAATGGCTGGTGTTAATATACAAGCCCCACCATTTTTCAATACATACAATTCATCTTTTCCAACAAAACGTTCGCGTACCGATAAAACGCCATCATATTGGCTATCTTCATCATTCAAATGCAATCTATGCATATATTTATAAGCTCCACATTCAAAAAGATCTGTATACCAAGCTTGAATTCCTAGGCAATCCTCACTATAGTTTTTATATTTTGCATCGCACGCAAAAAAGATTTCTCGATTTAATATCAAAAAAATATCCGGCCGCAACCGTTTAGAAGTCATTTTTCCATCAACTTTAGGTGCCATATCCCCTCTAAATGTGCAATTATAACCTAGATATATATCCTTTTTACCATTCACAAGATGAATAACCAATCCTTCTAAACTTTTTATCGAATCCTTATTTTTATTTTTGTTTATATACATTTGAATTTTAGAAAGTAATTTAGAAGAATCTGCCTTCTTCCACTCTTCAAAAGAAAAAGGTTCCCCCATTTTACCAGGCCAAGCTATACGATCTACTATATATCCTTTTTGTAACATTAGAATTTCTAGTATCTTAAAATAACACCAAATTTCATAAAGATCTGGAGATCTATGAACACTTCTATATTTTTCATTCATACTCTCTTCAAGCAATTGACCTTCTTTGCGATAGTTTTGAAAGATTTGAAATATCCTTTTATATTTTTTATGATTCACAAAAAGATTGGATGTTTTTAACGGATATACCATATCTTCTTTAAAAGGTTCATTACGAAATAAATTTAACAAATATAAATCATGAATTTTCTTTTTTAATCTTTTAATTTCATTCAATAATTCATTATTTTCTATTCGATTTCCTTGATATTCTGTTAATTTCAGATCCCTTATTTCTTTAACTTCCGATTCTAATTCCTGTACACGTTTTTCTAACAATTTGATAAAGCTGTAGATTTTTTGATTTTCATAAATATTTAACGTTTTTTCATGAACCCACACTCTGACTTTTGGCTTTTTCAACACATAATGATCGATAATGACTTTCGCATCCAGATTTTTTACCTGCCTAAAATTACGTGTAGTCTGCTTCATCGTCATATCCTTTACTGGATTCATATTCAAATCTTTCAGATTTTTTTCTAATTCTCTTACGATTTGTTCTATTTGTTTTATTTCTAAGTCATAAATTGTCAGATATTCTTTCTTAACCCTTTTGCTTCCCTCATCTTCTTTTAATGTATATAAAAGACGAATACAAATTTTCATTAAATCTTTTCGAATCATTTCATAAGACACATCATCTAACATAGGAGCAATTCGTACATAAATATTTTGTTCTTTTCCTTCTTTTCGATAAAGAAATTTTGTCGTACCAACAACATTTAAATGAAATTGTTTTGGATAAAAATAAATCATTCCATCTTTTTGTTTCGTATAAAATGTATCTTCTAAAAATTCAACATGTTCTTGCTCATTAGCTATAAAGACAAAATCAAGTACTTCTAACATAGCACTACGAAGATATTGTGGAATCGTTATTTTATGTTCTTCCTTTATATCCTCGTCTATTCCTTCGCATATAAGGTGTTCGTTTTTTTGGAAAGATAAAATTTCAAATGTTTTATGCTTTAGAAAAACAGCTCTCATATCTTATGTTCTCCAATAGTTCAATGTTTTTTCTTCTGCATTACACATTTGCTTTAAACATTTAACACTTAGAGGATATTGCTCTTGCCAATTCACATTTTTCCCATATATCAAAAAATCATTTATACGAAATTCTTCTTCATCCAAATAACAATCCACATCTTCTATATTTAAGCTTGGTAATACTTTCATCACCAAAAACATATCTTGAAAATCTTGTTTAGAAAGAATACCTTTTAAATATTCACTATCTAGCCTTGACTTCATAGAATCCATCTGTCGCTGGACACGTATGGACATTTGCTTATTCAAAGCCATCAACAAGTTTTCGATAAAAGAATCTTCTTGAGAAGTTGTTTCAAAACCTTTTAAAGAATCATGATTATCTTTAGTGACTTTGATGATACAGCTTCGATCAATGACTTTAGGACTCAAATCATTTGTCGTGGCATCCATATTGAGTGTTCCAATAAAAGTCACATTATTTGGAAGTTCAAAATATGGTGTATAACGTTCAGTCAAATTTTTCTTATCCATCTTTGCCTCAAGCCATTCTAATGAATTTTTATCATATGTATTCAAAATAAAATCGAATCTTTCTAAAGCATAATTCCATTCTTGTATGGCATATAAAGGAATTGCTTCATTGGATTCCATGGCACTTAAGATATCTGAAAAATAATATTCAACATGAGCTAAATTCATTTCATCCAAACATATTAAATACTGTGTTTTTGGATTTTCTTTAGCTTCACATAAAGCGTCTAAAAATGGAGTCGAGTAATATCTATGGTCTACCGGATTGTAATATCCAAACAAATCCTGCCCATCCATCCAATTAGGCCTTACAGGAATGATTTTATATTCAAATCCCATTGTTTTTGCGATATGAGATACAAAGCTTGTTTTTCCCATACCACAAGCTCCATGAAGAATTAAAATTTGACGAGTATCTAAACCCAAAAGGAATTGAGCTAAAGCCTTAATATTACAATGATATCCTTGATTTTCTAATTCATCTTTTAACGTATAAATAGACACAGAGGGTACATCTTCCTTTATTTGCTTAGGGCTTCTAGTAAATATTTCTTTTTCATTATAAAAAAGAGATTGAGAATAACATTGATTTATAGCCATACGCTTTCCAATGTTTGTTCGAACAAATTTGACATTCTCTCCATCCCATTTTAGTTCCTTTAGTGAGCTATCTAGAAAAACCATTTCAACCATTTCTCGATTGTTTTCTTGATTCCTAAAACAACGAATCACCTTACCCATCACTTGGCCCAAGCAATTTTCCATTCCATCCTGTTTTGATTTTCCAAAAACAGTTTCTAATTCAGCTAGTGTCACTGTTTTATGATTATTATATTCACAAAAATCTTCTATTCTCATTTATTTTTATCTCCACTCTATTCATTTTCCCCTTTATGATACACTCTCTTATTTATCCACACAACCAATTGAACATTAAAAAACTTCGAAATACATTTCTGTACGTCGAAGTTTATTGAATATATAAATTTCTATATGAACTATTTATTTTTCATGTGCGGGAATAATAATACTTCACGAATTGTTCTTTGATCTGTCAACAACATCACAAAACGGTCAATACCTAAACCTACACCACCAGTAGGAGGAAGACCATATTCTAATGCTTCAACATAATCTGTATCCACTTCATTGGCTTCATCATCCCCAAGCTCACGAAGTTCTAATTGTTTTTCAAAACGTTCTCTTTGATCAATTGGATCATTCAATTCAGAGAATGCATTCGCATATTCATGTCCACAAATGAATAATTCATAACGATCCGCAAAACGAGGATCTTCTGCATTCTTCTTTGCTAATGGAGAAATAGAAGTTGGATGACCATATACAAATGTAGGTTGTACAATTGTTTCTTCTACATATTTCTCAAAGAATAAGTTGATAATATGGCCCACTGTATTATGAATCTTTTCAACCTCAATATCATGTTCTTCAGCAATCTTTTTAGCCTCTTCATAAGACATATCTTGCCAGAAATCAACACCACAAGCCTCTTTAATTGCATCTACCATATGAATACGTTTAAAAGGTGCCTTTAAAGAAAGTTCAGTTCCTTGATATGTAATATCTGTTGTACCCAATACTTCATTGGCAACACTATCAAATAAGCCTTCAATCAAATCCATCATTCCATGTAAATCACTATAAGCAACATAAGCCTCTACTGTAGTAAATTCAGGATTATGCATCGCATCCATACCTTCATTACGGAATAAACGACCAATTTCATAAACACCTTCTAAACCACCAACAATCAAGCGTTTTAAAGGAAGTTCTGTCGCAATACGTAAATAGAAATCCATATCCAAAGTATTATGATGTGTAACGAATGGACGTGCAGCTGCCCCACCTAAAATTGGCTGTAACACCGGTGTTTCAACCTCTATCAAACCTTGCCCATCCAAATAATGTTGAATCGCACGAATGATTTTAGGACGAGTAAGTGCAATCTTTTTAGCTTCAGGATTCATAATTAAATCCACATAACGACGACGGAAACGCTCTTCCACATCCGTTAAACCATGGAATTTTTCAGGTAATGGACGAAGCGATTTTGAAAGATGAGTATACTCCTTAGCACGAACTGACAATTGACCATGATCAGTCTTCATTACTAATCCTTCAATACCCACAATATCTCCAATATCATTCTTCTTGAAAATCTCATATTGATCATCACCAACTTCATCTTTACGAACATAAATCTGAATTTGACCATCACGATCTTGAATATTCATAAAACCAGCCTTACCCTGACGACGTTTTGTCATGATACGACCTGCAATCTTTACAGAAACATTTAGTTCTTCCAATTCTTCCTTTGTCTTCTCTTCATAAGCCTCAATAATCTTACCCGAACTTGAAGTACGATCATAACGATGTCCAAATGGATCAATACCCATATCAATTAAATCTTGCATCTTCTGACGACGAACTTGTTCTTGCTGCGTTAATTTTTCCATACATTTCTCCTATTCTTTCTATCCATAAAAAAAGGCACTTGCCACAAGGGACGAAGTGCTCGTGTTACCACCCTAATTTATTAAATAGATTACTCTACTTAACCTTATCCACTGTCAATTAACAGTGCTTCCTTTAATGCAGGAAATACAAATAGCTCCAAGTCTTTATTCCCAATCTTGCCAACGCTTTTTTCCACCAACCAAAAGCTCTCTTTGCCTCTTAAGAAAGGTACTCTCCCTCTTCATTGCCTTTTTATACGACATTATCCTACTAAACAATATAAAAATTGTCAATTGTATCCTTCAAATCGATTCATCTTTCGTTTGATTTTTTCTTTTTAAAAACTACTATACATACTCCTGAGTTTTACAGTCAACAATCACGAATATTCAATAATATCAGCTTAAATGCTG
>CAVGPK010000029.1:0-19319 GCA_963631155.1 bacterium
CATCGCAAAAACATTAATTCATGAGTATGCTCATAGCATACTTCATAAACAAACAGATAAAGATCAAAGCCAACGAGAAATAGAAGCAGAATCGTTGGCTTTTGTTATTTGTGACCACTTTGGATTAGATACTTCTGAATATTCTTTTGGCTACATCGCAAGTTATGCAAACAATGATTCTAAAGAATTAAAAGAGATACTAAACAACATTCAAAGTACCGCTCACGAAATGATTGAACAATTAGAACCTATCTATAAGGAGAAATTAAACATGCTAACAAAAGAAGATATAGAACATGAAAACTACAAATTATTTGAAGCGATTGCTAGGCCAATACTTACTAGTAATGTAACCTATATAAAATATACAACTCCACACTTTATGGATTTAAATATTGAAATGATTGATGAAAATCGATACGCAATGGCTCATAACTATGTTTTAAATGGTGATCTTATGGCAGATCCAGATGTTGAATTTATTATTGATAAAGATAAGGAATTATTACTTCCGCAAACGTATCAACAAGATAATCTACAATTTTATGAAGTTGCAGATAATCCAACTAAACAAAACGAACTCAATCAATTTATGAATCAATGGTTTAAAAATATTCCTGAACAAAAATATAAAGTAAATGTCATCTATACAGAAGATGATGAAATTACAAATAAAAAGGATATTCAAAAGTTTTGTGAACTGCATGGAATTGAAAAGATGGCTCCACAAATCAGTAAAGGAAGGAAAAGATAATGCATAGATATATTGATCCAAATACACTACAAAACATCAAATCTCTTACTGCTTATGATTATATGAAGAATTATCATCCAGAACTTCTAATTAAAAATGGAAGAACAGATTATTATCATCGCTATCATGATTCCTTACATTTTTCTAATGGAAAATGGTATTGGTGGTCTAAGAGAACTGGTGGTAAATCCGCCATTGATTATTTAATCAAAGTAGAAGGAATGGAATTTTTAGATGCCTGTTGGTACCTAGTTGATTTAATGAAGGTAAGTGAGCCAATGATTACAATTGAACAACCTAAAGAAAGAAAAGCTTTTGTATTACCCGAAAAAGATACCAATAATCATGCCATCATTCATTATCTTTGTGATGTTAGAAAGATTGATAGAGATATCGTAAATTACTTCATTGATAACAATATGCTTTATCAAAGCAAGCACTATAAGAATGTTGTGTTTGTTGGTTATGATGGCCAAAAGCCAGCCTACGCTTTTAAAAGAAGTATTTATAAGAACTTTAAATTAGATCATGCAGGAAGTAATAAAGCCTTTAGTTTTTCTTTTACAAACTTTAATAGTGATGAGCTTCATGTATTTGAAGCAGCCATTGATCTTTTATCATATATGACCATTTTAAAAATAAGAAATGAGAACTATGTGACAAAGAATTATTTATCTTTAGCTGGTGCAAACAATCAAGCAAATGGTGATATTCCAATATCTTTAAAATCATTTTTAAGTAGAAATCCAAACATTAAAACTATTATCTTTCATCTAGATAATGATGAAGTTGGCATAAGTGCTACAAACCATATGATGAATCGTTTAAAAGATAAATACCATTGCATAGATCAACATCCAACTAGATATAAAGACATCAATGAAGAATTAGTAAACACGAAAGGAGCAAACCATGAACAAACAATTCGATCTATTTCAAAAAATGAAGATCAAAGAAGTCTGTGACAATATTAGTCGCATGACCTATTCCTACATTAATCCAGAGACAAAACAGCCTACTGTTGTTCCATCTAAACACTACAAAGATATCTTAGATCAGCCTGTAGAAGTACTCGTTAATGATCAAGTTAAAAAACAATTTTTAAATATTATGTTTAAACAAATGAAGGCTTTAAAAGAGGAAGAACCTATTCTCTTTAATGAAACCTTGCTACTGATGGATCTAAATAAAACGCCAGATACATTAGATTTAAATGAAGAAGCTGCCTTAAAGATTACAGCTACAGAACTTGTTGAAAGTGAAAAATCAAAGAAGAAAGAATTTCATTTAGTAGATCATGAATACATTGATGCTTATGAAGCGACTAAAAACGATTCTGAATTAATGGCTAGTCTATTTGGTGAACAACAAAACGAAAGAACTTATTCTATTGAAATTGAGTCAAAAGGAGGAAAGAAAAATGACTTACAACACTAAAATTTTTAACTATTCAAATCTTACAGAAGAAGATAAACAAATCGTAACTGCACAATTATTGATGCTAGATTCTATTGAAGAAGTAATTACTGAATATACATTTTCAAATGAAGTAGCTGATACTCTTCTAGAATCTATTTCTTATCAAGAAGGTATTAAAGCACTTATTGAAGCTAAACAAGCTATGTATGATGACATTATTGACTGGATGGTTTTTGCGATTGAAGGATATGAACATGAAATTGAAGAAATTGATACTAATGATTTCTTCTACGGTTTATATCAAGAAAGTGAGGATCAATAGTCATGGAAATAACGCTTGTATTTAATGAATTTTCAACAGCCAATCAACAAAAACGATTGGCTTTTTATTTGGAAGAATTAAAGAAAGAGGAAGATTATGATGGAAAACAAGAAAGTACTAAATAACGTAAACGCTCTTCTAAATTATGAAAATGTTAAAGATTACTTGTTTATCAATGTTATAAATGCAAATACACATAAACAAGAATTAGAGAACATGCCACATACAATAGTTGGTGATCTAGCCATTGTTTATCGCATCATGATACAAACAACAGATGAACGTTTTTGTTCGGCCAAAATAACAAATCAAATGATGGATGCATATGGAATTGATATAGCTACCCTTCATGAAGATGCGCTAATATCCTCACCTAAAATCATGGCTCCTAAGTATATCCCTATCGAAACTTTTCTATTAGGTGTACCTGAAGATGTGGCCTATGAGCAGAAGGATAAACAACTTATCATCGTATCAAATGAACACAATACCGATGGTGCTGCATCTATGTTTTATCCAAATCTATTACATGAAATTGCGTGTAAATTAGATCATGATTTATATATTATCCCTTCATCCACTGATGAAGTTTTGGCCTTAAGTGATTCACCAACTCTAAATCAAGAGCACGTTAAAAATACATTGCATTATGTAAATAATACGATCGTAGATGATGAACAAAGACTATCTGATACAATCTATCATTACTCAAAACAAGATCGTATTTTAGAAAAAGCAGATGATTATCAAAAGCGAATTCATAAACAACAATATTCGCAAATCTTACATTAGGAGATTTTCAACATGATTAAGTACGAAGATATCTTAAAGAAAATCAAATTTTATGAAGTTCGAAAAGCTAAAAATGATGAAAAGTTAAAAGCATTAAATGAAGAAAATCTAACACTCACTTCTACTTTAAAACTCTTAAATCAAAAGAAAGAAGTATTAGAAAAGATGGAAACTGAATTATCAGATCTCATTCCATCTAAAAAGAAAGATGTAGCCCAATAACTGTCTACATTTGTAGCAAGCAACGTCTTTGACCGACCAAAGACAAGTATTTAGGGAATATCCCTAAGACCCAACACAAAAGGAGGAACATCAAATATGAATGTTGATTTATTACTATATGCATTAACTTTTATTACTGGAGTAATCACTGGCATTACTTTTCTTTTATTTATTCAAGGAGCAACCTGCAAAGAATATGAGAAGAAGGAATAATAGAATTGAAATCAAGATGAATGATGAAGAATTAAAACACTTAAATCATCTTGTAAGGCAATCTAAGCTATCACGTGAATCCTATCTAAGAATGATTATTAATGGTCTTGTGCCTCGCGCTAGTCCTAGTGAAGAACTTATTGATACAATCTTGCTTCTTAGAAAAATCTCCAACGATATCTATCAATTATCCATTAACAATCCTAATGTCATTCAATATCAATCTGATTTTGAATTACTACAGGAACAAATTAATCAAATTATGATTCTTATAAGACAACCAACAAACTTGGAGGAGCTATGGCAATCACAAAAATATGGGCAGTAAAAGATGATTTAAATCGTGTGCTCAACTATATTAAAAATGAAAATAAAACCAAAGAAGAAATAAGTGATGGATTAAAGGAAGTATTAACCTATACAACTCAAGGCTATAAAACCAATGAAAAAGAATATATTACTGGAATCAATTGTGATCCTAAAACTGCATTAACACAAATGATGAATACTAAGCTTTCCTACAATAAGATGGATGGAAGATTAGCATTTCATGCGGTGCAATCTTTTAAACCTGGAGAACTTACGCCAGATGAATGTCATAAATTAGGTATACAGCTTGCCAAACAAATGTGGGGCAATCGCTTTGAAGTTGTTGTTTCAACTCATCTAGATAAAAAGCATCTTCATAATCATTTTGTCGTTAATTCTGTTTCCTGGGTTGATGGTAAAAAGTATGACAACAAGAAAGCAGATATTGATCACTTTCGAGAAATCAATGATGCGATATGCAAGGAACATGGATTAAATGTGATTGATAAGCCTAGTGGTAAAGCCATGAATTATGGTGAATGGAATGCTGAAAAAAATGATGGAATCTACTTTCGTAAAATTATCAGATACGATGTAGATTCCGTTTTATCTTATGCTAGAGATCCAGATCAATTTGTAGAAGGATTAGAAGCGATGGGATATGAAGTAGATTTATCTAAAACACATTGGACTTTAAAACATCCTCAAGCAAAAAGACCCATTCGTTTTTATAAACTTTCAAAAGATGGAAGATACGATAAAGAACATATTTTAAATCAATTGAATACTAGCCTTTTAAATCCGATGTGCCCTGTATCAGATTTTATTGTTAGTAAAGAATATATTCCAGATCCAAATAAGCCAAAGGCAAAAGGAATCAAGGCCATGTATATCAAATATTGTTTTATGCTTGGAATATATCGTAAACCCGGAAGTAAACAAACGTATATTAGCCCTGAAATTAGAAAGGATTTGATCTACTTGGAAAAGATAACAGAACAAAATACTTTTGTAGGCAAGCACAACATTGAAACCATGGATGATGTGCTTGTTTTCCAAAATAACATGAATGAACTTGTTGATACTTGGATGAATCAAAGAAGATCCATCTACAACAAGATCAAACGCTGTCGTAATTCCGATTTAAAACAGCAATTAGAAAACGATAAAGATACACTTACTACTAAAATTGCACATGGGAAAAAGGAACTCAGAATATGTAAAGATATTATTGCGAAAGTTCCTGATATCGAAGAAAAAATAAAACAAGTCAATGAATTAGAAAATATTCGAGAAGAAAATCAAAAAGAATACGAAAGGAGCTTACGTTTATGAACAGTGCAGATACAGCTGATCAAATGATGAAGATGACACTTGAAGGTATTGAAGTCGCTGCTGAGATTGGTTTAAAAGCAGGTGGTGAAGCTGCCAAATCCTTAGCTGTTACTTTATATGCCATCATCACGGATAATAAAAAGATTCGTGGAAAAACAAATCTAGATAATCTATTAAAGTCTGGAAAAGAATTAAAAGTCTTTGCGATTCATCATAAGGATTTAGAAAAGTTTTGTATAGAAGCTAAACACTATGGTGTTCTCTACTCTGTCTTAAAAGAAAAAGATAAAACCGATGGTATTGTCGATATTATGGTTAAAGCAGAAGATGCATCCAAGATATCAAGAATGGTTGATAAATTTGATTTAGCTACCATTGATACAAAAGCTATAAGAGAAAGTGTTTTATCCCAAAAAGAAGTCAAACCAATGAGTGATGAAGAACATGATAAGCTTTTAAATCAATTGATGGATGATAAACAAAACCCGACAAAAGCTCGAACAAGCAAGGACGGTACTCCGTTCGAGCCATCTTCAAAAATATCGAAGACAGAAAAGAAGAAGAAAACCGTCGAAAGAAGAAAATCAATAGCTACTACGGATAGACCTTCCGTTTTAAAAGAATTAAAGGATATCAAAGAACAACAATTAAAATCAGCTGCACCCAAATTACATGTAAAGAATAAATCTAAGAAGAAAGTAAGATAAGTTTACATTCTTGCTAATTTAGATTATAATATTAGCAAGAATGTAAAGGTGGTGATACTATGACTGAAATCATGAATAATGATGTTTTAAATATCAAAAATTTAAAAAACATCAATCTCTCAAGACAATCTATCTATAATTTCATAAAAAAGAATAATATGGAAAAAGTTGGTCCAGGCATTTATATTTCACAAGATGCATTAGAAGATGAAAGTTATATTTTATCTTTACGCTGTCCAAAAGGAATCATTTCTCATGATGATGCCCTTTATTACCATGGCTTAATTGATAGAGAACCTTATGTTCATAGTATTACTATTTATTCTGGATATAATCCAACTACACTAACAAATTCTGGCTACAAGGTTTATACCGTTAAAAAGGATTTGCTAGATTTAGGAAAAATAAAAGTCATCAATCAATTTGGTCATGAAATACCAATGTATGATTTAGATCGTACTATTTGTGATTTAGTAAGAAATCGCTCCAATTTTGAAATTCAAGATTTCAATACAGCCATCAAATCTTACTCACAAAGAAAAGATAAAAATTTAAATCATTTAATAGCATATGCAAAAGCATTTAGAATCGAAAAAATAATAAGGCAATATATGGAGGTGTTATTGTAATGTATTTAAGCCCAGCGCAAATAAAAGGCAGAATCAAAAATGTAGCTAAACAAAATGGAACGGATCCAATCTCATTATTACGAATCTACATGATGGAACGTTTTCTAGATCGAATATCTCAATCAAAATATAAAGATGATTTTATTGTCAAAGGTGGAATCTTGGTTACTTCCATGATTGGAGTTTCATTGCGTTCTACGATGGATATCGATACAACAATACGTAATTTTAATTTAACTAAGGAAGAAACTACTCGAATTGTAAATGAAATCAAAGATATCAAGCTTGATGATCATATTGAATTCATTCTTAATGACGTATCTGACATTATGGATAACATGGAATACCCTGGCATAAGAATTCATATGGATGCAAAATTAGAAAACTTAATTGTTCCTATTAAAATTGATATATCTACTGGTGATGTAATTACGCCTAGAGAAATTAAATATGAATATCCATTGTTGTTAGAAGAAAGATCCATTCAACTATGGTCATATAATCTAGAAACAATACTAGCTGAAAAAATTCAAACAATTCTTTCAAGAAGCACTTTGAATACGCGTATGCGTGATTTTTATGATGTCACCACTCTTTTTAATCGTTATAAGGATTCAATTAACTATGAAAATCTAGCAGCCGCATTCAATAAAACATGCATTAAAAGAGAAAGCTTTTCCCTACTTGATGAAGCAAATGATATATTAAATTCTATTGGAAACGATTCTAATTTACAAAATTTATGGAAAAGCTATTGTAAGAAACAAAAATATGCAAATCATATTGATTTTTCAACAAACCTAGAAACAATAGAATACTTAATCAAACAAATAAGAATGGCAGAGGTAAAGAATCATGTTTAAACATTTACGACATCAAGAAGAAGATATCATTGAAATTAAGGTTGATGATACTGAGAGAAGAATAATTGTTCGTGCTCTAGCTGATTTAAGAGATAAACAAAGATTAGCTCAAAAGAACTATGATTTTCTAGATTCACTCATTGTTAAGGTTTGCGATGCAGATTCTAATAAAACAATGAACTTAAATAGAGGTAGGTGATATGTATTGATAAAAGAAAAGATGAAACTATATTTTTAATTCTGTTAATCATTCCTGTGATTTGGTTTGGATTATTAATTGCTCCATACATGAATAAAGGATTGATTTATGCATTGCCCAATCTAAATGAAGCCTTATCGCATCCATTTCAAATTCGTTGGACAAGTCATACTTTAAAGTCTATGGGTCTATGTTTACTAACCTATGGAATTGGCGTTGGTATCTATTTATCTTCATCCAAGAATTATCGAAGAAATGAAGAATATGGATCTGCCAAATGGGCCAATCCTTTTAAAGTATGTAAGAAATATGCAGATAAGAATTATTTATCAAATAAGATCTTTTCTCAAAACGTTAGAATGGGATTAAATGGCAAAAAGCATCGAAGAAACTTAAATACACTTGTCATTGGTGGATCAGGTGCTGGTAAGACAAGATTTTATGCCAAACCTAACATCATGCAATGTAATACAAGTTTTGTAGTACTAGATCCAAAAGGTGAAATCATCAGAAGTGTTGGCTATCTTCTTGAAGAAAATGGATATGTAGTTAAAGTCATTGATTTAATTGATATGTCTAAATCACTTGGCTATAATCCATTTCACTATATTCAAAGTGATAAGGATATTCTAAAGCTCATTACCAATTTAATACGTAACACCACACCTAAAGGTTCTTCTACTAATGATCCATTTTGGGAAAAGAGCGAAACAGCATTACTTGAAGCATTGATGTTGTATTTATATCACTATGCACCCGAAGACGAACAAAATTTTACGATGGTCATGGAAATGCTAAACTATGCCGATGTAAAAGAAGATGAAGAGAATTATGAAAGTCCACTAGATGAATTATTTAAAAGATTGGAAAATGTTGACTCTAATTCACTCGCTTTAAAACAATATAAAATCTATAAACAGGCAGCAGGCAAGACCGCCAAATCTATTTTGATTTCGGTTGGTGTAAGACTTGCTGCTTTTAACTTGGAAGAACTCGCATCACTTACTCATTATGATGAAATGGAACTGGAACAGATTGGTGAAAGAAAAACAGCTTTATTTGCGATTATTCCAGATAATGATTCTACTTTTAATTTCATTGTTGGTATGTTGTATACTCAACTCTTTCAAATGTTATATTACCAAGCTGACTTTGTGCATCATGGAGAATTACCGGTTCCTGTTCATTTTCTAATGGATGAATTTGCCAATGTAGCTTTGCCTGATGAGTTTGATAAGCTATTATCTACAATGCGATCTAGGCAAATCTTTGTATCCATCATTCTACAAAACTTAGCACAGATCAAAGCACTTTATAAAGATAGTTGGGAATCTATTGTAGGGAATTGCGATGAAATATATTACTTAGGTGGTAATGAACAAAGCACGCATAAATATATTAGTGAATTATTAGGAAAAGAAACCTTAGATACCAATACATTTGGTAAGTCTTCTGGAAGAAGTGGCAATTATTCAACCAATTATCAACAAACAGGAAGAGAATTATTAACAGCAGATGAAGTTCGTTTATTGGATAACAATTACGGACTTCTTTTTATTAAGGGTGAAAGACCCATTAAAGATCAAAAGTATGATTTATTAAAGCATCCAAATATTAAACAAACATTGGATGGTGGTTATCCACCTTATATTCATGGCCAAGTACATCATTTTATTGATGATTGGCAAGAAATTCTTCTATCTAACAATGAATATGAATTATTAGATCAAGAAGAAGTGGAAAAATATGTAAAGGAGAACAAACAAAATGAAAAAAACAATTAAAAGAATACTATCTATATCTTATATAGGCTTAATGCTATTGAGTGCTTTTATAACACCTATCTATGCCGACAATGATCCGGTTACTGTAGTCAATAACTTCAGTGATTTTATGTTTGGACTGATTCGAGCTATTGGTATGATTCTATTAGGATTTGGAATCGTACAAGTTGGTTTATCTTTAAAGAGTCATGATCCTAGCCAAAGAGCCAATGGATTTATGACGGTAGCTGGTGGAATTATCATTACGTTTGCCAAAGAGATTTTAAATATTATCGTAGGTTAATGTATGGATGGAATCATCGATAACCTAACAAGCGCATTAAATACCTGGAATTCTAAATTAGCTGAGATATGGTTACTTCTTACTGAATCACCAGAAACCTTTAAAGGTGGTAATATTTGGACCATCATTGTAAAAATTCATAATGGACTACAAGCTATTGGTCTAGCATTACTTGTTTTATTCTTCTTATGGGGAATGATTAAAACTTGTACCAGCTGGCAAGATGTTAAAAGACCTGAACAAGCTTTTAAACTCTTTCTACGATTTATTATCGCTAGAACTTTAGTACTTTATGGAATGGAACTTATGACAAAAATCTTCCAAATTGTACAAGGTATCATTTCATCCATCACACAAACTGCAGGACTAGGAACATCGAGTGAAACAGTGATTCCCCAAGAAATTGTAGATGCGGTAAGTAATACAGGATTTCTTGAATCTATTCCATTATGGGCCGTCACCTTACTTGGATCTATATTTATCACAATATTATCCTTTATTATGATTCTTACAGTGTATGGAAGATTCTTTAAACTTTATATGTATACTGCCATTTCTCCCATTCCACTCGCTTCTGCCGCAAGTGAATCCACACAACATACAGCACTTACATTTATTAAAAGCTATGCAGGAGTATGTTTAGAAGGAGCTATTATCGTACTTGCATGTATTATTTTTTCAGCATTCGCAACAAGCGCTCCAGTAGTAGATTCAAGTGCATCAAGTGTATCTATGGTTTGGAGCTATGTTGGTGAAGCAATATTTAATATGTTGGTACTAGTTGGAACGATTAAAATGTCAGATAGAATCGTAAAAGAAATGATGGGATTATAAATATTGATAGAAAATGAATTTTACATGTGATAGAGTACAGTTATAGGATTACTTTATGCAAAACGAAATAAAAGAAAGAGATATGAAAGCCTTGGCTGATTATCAAACATATCTTTATGATCATCCGAAATTAACATTCTTATTTTTTGAACTTACTGATCGTTGTAATCTAAGGTGCATCCATTGTGGAAGTAATTGTGATAATCAAAATTCAACATTTTTATCATACAACGCCATTGAAAAAGTTCTAACCGAAGTTAGTAACAAATTAAAAACAGATGAAATAATGATTTGTCTAACCGGTGGCGAACCATTACTTCATAAAGATGTATTTAAAATCATTCAAAAATCCAAATCTTTAGGATTTAAGGTAGGAATGACTTCAAACGGTACACTTATTTCTAAAGATATAGCAAGCCATCTTAAAGAAAGTGGATTAGACACAATAGCTATTAGTATTGATGGTTTAAAAAATACGCATGATATTTTCAGGCAAATAAAAGGTTCCTATGACTTAGCTATCAAAGGAATAAGCAATTTAAAAGAATGCAGTATTGAACCTGAAATAACAACTGTAGTACACAAAGACAATTTAGCAGAATTAGAAAACCTATACAATTTATTTTCCAATATGAACATCTATTCTTGGAAGATAATAAATGTAGAACCAATAGGCAGAGCTAAAGAGAATACCGTTCTTCTTAATAAAGATGAATTGAAATATGTTTATGAATTCATTAAAAGCAAAAGATTTAATCCAAGCAATCATATAAGCATTAATTATGGATGTTCTCATTTTGTTACTTATGAATATGAAAGAATGATTCGTGACTTTTATTTTCAATGTATTGCAGGATTGAAAGTTGCAAGTATTATGTGCAATGGTGATATAGGAGCTTGTCTAGATATTGAAAAAAGAGAAGAACTAATTCAAGGAAATGTTTATAAAGATGATTTTATGAATATTTGGAATAATGAATTTAAGATTTTCAGAAGAGACAAATCAAAAGATTCAAGTATATGTAAAGAATGCAAGCTTTCAGATATTTGCAGAGGCGATTCGACCCATACTTGGGATTTTGATCATAAAAAGCCACAATATTGCGTTGAAAATATACTAGGAGAAAAAGAATGAAAAAGAAAGATAGAGAATTTATTGTATTAACTGATGATAAAGGAATATTCAATCGTGCAAAAGAACTAAATTATGATGATATTTATCTATATACTTCTCTAAATCAGTTAAAAGAAACTGATAAATTCATTGTTTACTTATATTACTTCAACGAAGACACTGAAAATAGCGATCAATCAAATTATATAAAGCACAAGGAAATGAGAGAAGCCAATAAAAACATTAAATTCATTAATATATGCAATGATGGTTACACATATCAAAAAGCATTAGATAAACTAATGAAGCAAAAATGGATTGAAAGTTCACTTATTTCTGATGGCCTCATTCATGAAACAAGCACTCGTAATCGATGCGGTAATTGTCATGCAAAACTAGTAAAAGGAAGTAAATATTGTTATGTATGTGGTACAAAAAGAGGAGAAGGAAAATTCGAACCTTTCTTTAATGAAATGCTTCTTGTATATGGCCCACCTGTCACTCAAATAGTAACATGCAAAAATTGTGGATATAAATTTAAAATAGGCAGTTTAGGCGGTAAAACTATTAAATACTGCCCAAAATGTGGAAAAGATTTTTTAAATATCGAAGAAAAAGTATTTTGGTACGATGACGAAGATGATGATAGATAGAAAATCATTCTTATCCTATAATCTATTATTTTCATGTTATGTTATACTTTTGTTAGAAAATATAGTTTTATAATCATTGGTGACTAATATGACTAATTTAGAAAAGCAAGAGATGGTCTATAATCTTTCAATTAACAAAGACTCATGTAATTTCAGTACTAAAATATATAACGAATTAGAAAGTGCTTCTTTAGAACTTCAAAAAATAGAAGAGAAGCTAAAAGAAGATGAGTTGAGCATATCAAAATTAACTCCTAATTGTGAAAAAATAGATTATATTTTAGCAATTACAAGCGGAGCAATTTGTGGCTTAATTGATATTTTTTTAATTGGATCCCCAAGCGATACTGTTTTAGGAGAAATAACCGATGAAAAAGTAGCAAATCTAGTCAAAAAATTTGCACATGCTAATGGCTGGGAAGATAAAAATAACCATAATGAATTATCAACAGCAATATCTTATTTAGAAAAGAAATACAAAATTCCTTATGATCAAACTGTTGGCGGAGATATTTTTAAACAACTGCTAGATTTAAACACATATAATCATCACTTTAAATCTCTTGGCCATAATCCATCTATATTAGGATTATTTTTCTCGATTTTAAATCAATTTACAAATACCTCATCTTTTGTTTCTAATGGAGAATACATTACACTAACTAATTCTGATAGTGGTTTTGAACTAAATGGTAATGATGTGCCTAGCAAATTATTATGCGGATTCACTAATTGGCTCGGTCACATTATTTCAGATGTTTCCGGTTCATCCTCAAGCAAAGGAAGAGGAATGGGAATACCTTCCCCTCTTTGGACATGGGTAAATGATTTGATAGTAATTAAAAGAAAATTAAATATTCCTTCAAACGAATTCGACAGGAACTTAAACGATTTTGTCATTGAAATTTATAAAAATGGATATGATATAAGATTTCAAACAGCACAGTTAATTCCGGTTTTTATAAACGAATGTCTTACAAGAATATTCTACTCTCTCCGAAGAATGATGCATTATTATAAAAAAAGTCAAACAAGATCATTTAAACAATTATGGAGCGCATGTGAACCATTTTCAAATTCAACCGTTAAAAGAATGTTAACCGTTGCACATGGCACTTTTTGTTTATTAGATGTAGGAGATGCCACGATTCGAAGTATAGTTGCTGGTGGAGGTACTGTGAATATTGCAGAACTTGTAATGAATGTAAACATTGCCGGTATAGGAAGATTCTCCATTTCATTATATGGAGAAAATAAACGTGATAGAAAAATCAAAAATTATGAAAATGAGGTTTATCTATTAAAAAAAGAAAAGTCAGTAATATCTTATTATGTGGATGGACTTACAAAACTATCAATTATGTATGATGACATACTTCTATTAAATTTTGTAAAAGATTTAAAAGATAGTTCTTTATACAAAGAAGGATTTCAAAAAACCATTCAATTAGCTGACAAAAGAAATGTTGATACTAATAAAACATTAAGAAACAAAAATGATATTGATAATTTTTTTAAAGGGTAAATTAATATGAAACACAAAAAAAGCAAATTAGAGCTAGCACAGGAAGAAACTAAAAAAATTATTTCAAAAACAAATAAAAAAATAGAGATATTAGGGAATGAATCAGCTGAACTGTCTAGTTCAATAGAATATCTACAAGGTTTATTTGACCAAATAAGAAATGTTCCATCAAGTCATGCGCCCATACTTGAAGAAACAAAAAAAATACGATCTAATTGGATTGAGCAAGCAAAAAAAATAGAAAACGATTTTAATCAAGCCTCCATAAAACAAGTTGGTGCCGGTGTCGTTGGCGTCGGCGCTGGGGTTGCAACAGTAGCATTAGCCCCCACTGCAGCAATGGGGATTGCAACAACTTTTGGCGTTGCTTCTACAGGAACCGCAATATCAGCGCTTTCTGGTGCAGCCGCAACAAATGCAGCTCTAGCTTGGTTGGGTGGTGGCGCATTAGTGGCGGGTGGAGGTGGTATGGCTGTTGGAGAAGCCGTGTTAGCTCTTACAGGGCCTATTGGATGGGGAATAGCCGGCATTGCAATAATGACCAGTGGATTAACCTACATATATGGTAGATTAAGTAAAAAAAGAATCGAAAATATATTCATATCAATCAGCGAAAGAGATATTAAATCTTATAAATTAGCTATTATTGAACTTGATGAGCGTATTATCAGAATACAAAATGAAACCAAAATGTTAAATCAAGCTACTCTGGACATTAAAAATTATGGACTAGATTATGAAAAAATGTCCGAAAGACAACAATACGAATTAGGGTCATATGTAAATTTGATGTATTCGTCAGTACAATTACTTATTGAACCTATAATTGGGCTAAAACCAAAATATACAAGTTCTGAGCTAAACAACTTCATTTCAAACAATGATAAATACAAAAATTTTTACAATCATTATAGAGATTTATACATTTTTTTATGCAATTTATTGTATGGAATTCATTTAAACGATAAAGATATGAAACTTTTTTGGAAGGCTCTTAAGAAAAATAAAAATATTCTAGAACAATTTAAAATCACCAAAAAGTCCTTTACTTTCAATTCATTTTGTTATGTCAAAAATTTATTAAACTATGAATATAACAATCATTAGATATAATCAACTTAAATAATTGAATCATGATTTCAATTGGTTGAAAATACAAAATCAGTAAAGTGACGCATCAAAAACAATTAAGCAGAAGCTATCATTCTGCTTTTCTTTTACCCAAATAGAAAGAAGGAACACATATGAAAGAAACTGTATTAAATCAAATTATTTTAAAAACAGGAGATACAATCCAAATTCAAGAACCATTGAATTTACCTATGAATCAAAAGGTTATGTATAAGATTGAACATGAAGAAGAAAAGGTAGTTATTCAAAGTAATAATGGAAGGATTGTTATACCAGTAGAAAATATATTATTTGCCACTTCTGTTCCATTTGAAGATGGAGAGTCAGATGAAATCTAATTTTGAAATTAAAATCAATAAAGAAATACGTGATTATACCGAAAGCATACTTTTAGGCTTATCTTTACGCCAAACTATCTTTTCAATATTGGCGTGTGCTATTGCGTGCGGCATTTATTTCTTATTCAAAGAAAGATTAGGAACAGAAGTTACAAGCTGGTTATGTATGTTTGGAGCTGCACCCTTTGCAGCACTTGGCTTTATTAAATTTCAAGGTATGTATACAGAAGACATAATTAAAGTAGCCTTTTGTTCACTTGTACTATCTACTCGAAATTTAATTAATGATCCATTTAATCTCTATTACACAATACTAGAACCAACTATCATTCAATCAAGAAAGGAATCCATCAATCATGATAAAAAGTTACGAAAGATTAAAAAAGTTAAACAAAGAGAAAATTAAAATTCCTAAAAATATACAAGATACCATCCCAGTAGACACAATCTATAAGGATGGTATTTTTAAATCTGGTAATAAATATACAAAGAGCTATCGCTTCTTAGATATCAACTATAAGATTGCTTCTGGAGAAGATAAAAACAATCTTTTCTTAAGCTATAGTGATCTACTCAATTCATTTGATTCATCCGTTATGACTAAAATTACTATTAATAATCGAAAAGTAGATATTAAGAAGTTTAAAGAAGATATATTAATCCCATTAAAACAAGATAATCTAGATAAATATCGTAATGAATACAACAATATGCTTCTAGATAAACTATCTGAAAGTGATGATATTATTCAAGAGAAATATATTACAGTGACTGTCTTTAAAAATACCATTGATGAAGCAAGATTCACTTTTTCTAGAATCACAACAGAATTCTCAACCTTATTTTCACGACTTGGATCTTCTTGTATTGAGTTAGATGCACAAGAGCGATTAAAAATACTACATGATTTTTATCGAAGTGAAACGGAAGAGTTTTCACTTGATATCAATGATCTAGCAAGAAAAGGTCATTCCTTTAAAGATTTGATTACGCCAAGAATGAGCAAATACCACAACAAGCATTTTGAATTTGATGGTAAATATGGAAGAGTCCTTTATATTAATAATTATCCTGGCTTTTTAAAAGATGAATTTGTATCAGAGCTATGTGATTTAAATAAGAATCTCATGTATTCCATGGATATCATTACCATTCCTACCGATGAAGCAGTAAGAGAAGTTGAAAATAAGTTTTTAGGTGTTGAAAAGAATATTACCGATTGGCAAATGAAACAAAATCGCAACAATAACTTTTCAGCCATTATTCCTTATGATATGGAACTACAACGTAAAGAATGTAAAGAATTTTTAGATGATTTGATTGTAAGAGATCAAAGAATGATGCTATGTAATATTACAGTTGTACATCTTGCTGATTCATTAGAAGAACTAGATAAAGATAGCGAAACATTAAAAGCCGTAGCTCGAAAATATGTTTGTGAATTAGAAACACTTTACTTTTCAAAAAGACAATTGGATGGTCTACAAACAGCTCTTCCTATTGGAGTAAATAAGCTAAATATCACTCGTACTCTACTAACAGAAAGTGCAGCGGTATTTATTCCATTTAGAGCACACGAAATCATGCAGAAAGGTGGTATTTGGTATGGTCAAAATGCGATTACTAATAATCCAATTCTTTGTAACAAATCCTTACTACAAAATCCAAACTCTTTTGTATTAGGCATTCCTGGAGCTGGTAAATCTTTTCTTACAAAAGAAGAAATTGAATTTTTAATCTTATCTACTGATGATGATATTTTAATAGCGGATCCTGAAGGTGAATATGATCCGATTATTAATGCTTTAGGTGGTCAAATTATACGTATTGGAACCAATAGTACTGATTACATTAATGCGATGGATATGTCTGAAGGATATGGAGATAGTGGCAATGCGATTGCGGATAAATCTCAATTCATTATATCCTTATTTGAACAATTGGATACAAGTCATGGTGGTATATCTCCTATTGATCGTTCCATTATTGACCGATGTGTATCTTTGGTATACCAAGAAACAAAAGTACCTACTTTAAAACATCTTTATAAGAAATTATTAGAACAAGAAGAAGTAGAAGCTAAATCACTAGCTATTAAGCTTGAATTATTTACAAGTGGATCTTTAAATATCTTTGCCCATGAAACCAATGTAGATATCAAATCTAGAATCTTATCTTTTAATATCTTTAATCTAGGTAAGCAATTAAAGACAATGGGATTACTTGTGATTACTGATGCGATTATTAACAGGGTCAATGAGAACTGGAAGAAAGGTAAAAGAACCCATGTCTTTATTGACGAAATTCATGTCATCTTTGAAAATGAAGAAAGTGCTACCTTCTTTGCCTCAGCTTGGAGACAATTTAGAAAAAGAGATGCCTATCCTACAGGTATTACTCAAAATGTGAAATATCTATTATCTTCTCAACAAGGTACAAGCATGTTATCAAACTCTGAATTTATTGTGATGTTAAATCAATCTGCCAATGATAGAGAAGATCTAGCTAATCTATTAAATATTTCAGATGAACAAATGGGCTATATCACCAATGCACAAACAGGTTGTGGATTAATTAAGTATGGTGGTTCTATTGTACCTTTTATCAATAAAATGCCAAAAGGATTATTGTATGACCTAAATACGACAAAACCTGATGATAAGAAGATGTAAATATTAATTTCTGTTTTACAATGTGTTTAGTTCAATATGAATCAAATTGTTTGTATTGTGAATGCCAATTAACTATCATCTATATAAAAGATCTAGAATAGCGATATTTTTGTGTTAGTATTTACTATTACCTAGATCTTTTTAATCTTATATTACTAGCCAGTTCACTTGAATATGGTCTATAATTTTCTATTAGTTTTTGGTTATTTCATCTTTTGAATCCCATTTAACTCCATATAATTCATCACCATCACAAATAGATAAAACAGTATTATCTTTTAAAATTTTTCTAACTTCTTCACTATATGATTCAACCTTGTCGAACGCAATAAATATTTGCTTATCAAAATTTGAATATAGTTTAAGAATTCCCTCCAAAGAAAAATCTTCAATATTTTTGAACATGATTGAATCATGTATTAAAACAGGTGTTTTGGTTAATTTAAGAATGGATAAATCAAAAATAATTAAGCCTTTATAGCTAGTTCCTGTTCCATCATCATCTGGTGTATAAAAATCATAGCTATTTTCACTAATCTCCAACACTGGTGCTTTCCTAGATGAATCAACAACAAAATCATTAAATCGAACCATCTGCTGATTTAATGCGTCCCTTATTCCAATCAAAATATTATTTTCAATTTTTTTCAGAGATATATTCAAAGCTTTTATTTGAGTATCATAATCCGTTTTTTCTTCATAATATTTAACCGACTCTTCGATAGATTTCTTCTGATTATTAAGAGCTAAATATTTATTTAAAACATCCTTTGTAATATTTTGATTTTCATTTGATTCATTAAGCTTTTTTTCAAGTTCTCTTATTTCATTATCAACTTCATCTATTTGGCTATTTAATTTCATTATTTCATCTCTAACTTCGTCATGAAGCAAATTCACTAATTTTCCATGAAAATGTTCGACTTCATTAATCATCTTAAGATTAATTGAAGGAAAATATTTATAAATCTCTTCTGTGTTTTTTGCTTCATAAGGATGAATTCCAGATAAATTTTCTCTAGCTTTCTTTAAGTGATTATTTAATGATGTTTTCTTCCATCTCAAATTTTTCAAAGAACGTTTGATTTCAAGAATTTCTTCATTTTTCTCAACATCCAATTTATCAATATCTATATTATTTTCAGCAAAACCGTTGATCTCAGTATTAATATTTTCCAATTCTTTAACTTTTTCCCGATATTCTTTTTTTGTTGTTATCGC